>CAZEGO010000006.1:0-11718 GCA_964511955.1 uncultured Planctomycetia bacterium
TATTTTCATATCGTAGCCGTCTTTCTCATCTTAAACTCAGATTGCTTACCGTCATTCCACTGGACTACCGGACGCAAATATCCCACGATCCTTGAGTATACTTCACACGCGCTTTTACAGGTAGGACATACCTGTACTTCGCCTGCCATATAACCGCATGAAGGACAAACGCTGAAAGTCGGCGTGATTGAAAAATACGGCAGGTGAAATCGTTCGCAGATCCTATTAATGAGACTTTTTAGCGCGTCGGTATCGCTTATCTTCTCGCCTATAAAGAGGTGCTGGACCGTTCCGCCCGTATACTTCGTCTGAAGGCTATCTTGTGACTCCAATAGTTTAAAAATATCATCGGTATAGTCGACCGGCAGCTGGGTTGAATTAGTATAGAACGGCGGCGCCTTGGCTCCTATTTTAAGTTTATTGGCATCTATAATATCCGGGTATCTTTCCTTATCAAGCCTGGCAAGCCTGTAAGACGTGCCCTCGGCCGGAGTCGCTTCAAGGTTGTAGTTGTCTCCGGTCTCTTTTTGAAATTCCACGAGCTTATCTCTCATAAAATCCATAACCCTTAACGCGAATTTCCTGCCTCTGTCCGAGCCGATGTCCTCGCCCAAGAGATTGAGACAGGCTTCGTTCATACCTATCAGGCCTATCGTCGAGAAATGGTTCTTCCAGTATTCTCCGAAACGTTTATGAACGTTCCTGAGATAGAATTTAACGTATGGGTAGAGATCGTTCGCGGCCAATTGTTCAAGGACCTTTCGCTTGATCCTAAGGCTTGCCTTTGCCATCCTCATGAGGCGCTCAAGCCTTTCTATGAACTCATCCTCGTTTCTCGCCAGATATCCGAGGCGGGGCATATTGATCGTAACAACCCCGATGGAACCGGTCAGCGGGGATGAGCCGAAGAGCCCGCCTCCGCGCTTGTTCAGCTCCCGGTTATCTATGCGCAAGCGGCAGCACATGCTGCGCGCGTCCTCGGGCTTCATGTCGGAATTGATGAAATTGGCGAAATACGGTATCCCGTACTTCGCAGTCACTTCCCACAAGAGAGATAAATTCGGGTTCTCCCAGTCAAAATCCTTTGAGATGTTATATGTGGGGATGGGAAACGTAAATACTCTTCCCTTGGCGTCCCCTTCGCGCATCACCTCGAGGAACGCCCTGTTGAACATATCCATCTCTTTCGTGAATTCTTTATACGTCTTTGATTGGGGGATGCCGCCGATGATCGCTCCCTGGTCGGCATAATATGAAGGTATCGTAAGATCCAGTGTAATGTTCGTGAAAGGCGTCTGGAACCCTACACGGGTGGGAACATTCACATTGAAAAGAAATTCCTGCAACACCTGTTTTACCGCTTTATAATCCAAATTATCGTAATGAATAAACGGCGCGAGGAGCGTATCAAAATTCGAGAATGCCTGAGCTCCGGCAGCCTCTCCCTGAAGCGTGTAGAAAAAGTTCACTATCTGGCCGAGCGCACTGCGCAGATGCTTTGCCGGTTTCGCTTCCGCCTTTCCGCGCACTCCTTTAAATCCAGTGATAAGAAGGTCATAGAGATCCCAACCAACGCAATAGGCACTCAAGATACCGAGATCATGAATATGAAAATCGCCGCTCGCATGGGCGTCTTTTATACTACTGGTATAGATCTTATTGAGCCAATAGACCTTGCTCACTTCGGAGGATAAATAATTGTTGAGGCCCTGCAAGGAAAACCCCATATTGCTGTTCTCTTTGACCTGCCAATCGAGATTGTTTATGTACTGGTCGACAAGGTTCACGTTAAATTTTGACGTGACCTCCCTGATCCTCGCGTGTTCGTCACGATATAAAATGAACGCCTTGGCCGCCTTCCTGTAAGGGGACGATATAAGCATTTCTTCAACGATGTCCTGTATCATCTCGACCGACGGGCTTTCATGAACGGCAAATTGGCTGGCCACATTGATGACCTGACCGGCCAGTTTTTCGGCGGTTTCGAGGCCAAACTCCCCGGTCGCCTTACCCGCCGCGCCGATAGCCTTCACGATCTTGGAGGCGTCGAACCTTTCTTCCGAACCATCTCTTTTCAATATTGCCTTAAAGACTTTCTCAGTAAGCAGCGGCATGCGTACCTCCCAGTGTTTTTTCTTTAAGCGGATATCTTCCGCAAGTAAATTTGATACCCTCGGGGCAGTAACCCAAGTTAACGCATTTTGCGCCGGCCTCTCCGAAAACAGCCGGCAGTTCTTTCTTGCATATTCTGAGCATCTCTTCGGCCAGCCGCCGGATCTCCCACTGCGCCCGGGTACAACAGCGTTCTTCGAAGAAGTGTTTCAATTCCCTGCAGTTCATCGTTACCACTATCTTCGTCTCCGTTGCCTGCGGCAAGACAAAACGCGCGTCCTGGTTAGCGCCTTCGCCCTTCTTGCCTTTTTGCTCGAAACATTGCAACAGGCTGTTATAGCTTTTTTGTATTTCCTGCATGATATGCAGATACTCTTTTTTCATATCTTCATCGTTTTCTACTGAAAGCGGGATTATGTAGTCAAACGCGGCCTCCTTGACATACCGCTGGCTCTGCTGGGAATACGAAGCCATGCGGTGCCGCACCAGCTGATGCGTAAGGGCTCGTGATACTCCTTCAACAGCAAAGGTGAACTTTACGTGTTCAAGCGGGCTTTCATGTCCGGACGAAACGACCTGTCTGACGAATGCTTCCTGCTTCGCCGGATCACCTGCGACTTCTTTAAATATCTTAGCGGCGGAATCAGCAGAATAGCACTGCCTGCAGGCTGCATAGATCACGGCCAAAGCATGTGCAGAACAGTCCAGAACCTCAACAGAAAGTTTTGTTTGGGGCATCTTTATTCTCCTCTTTGTTATAATACTCTTTTCCGATAAATTCCAAGGCTAGGGCATAATTATCAAGGGCGCGCATCTTCATCGCCAGGTCGGGGCACTGCCGTATCCTGTGCAAGCAATCACACAGAACTTTTTCAAATAAACGGTGTTCGTCGCACCCGCTTTCAATTATAGCTACGATCACTTTCTTGACATCGGGGAATCCATTTTGAAAAATACGGTCGATCAAATAAAACATTTCTCTATCAAAACATAGTTCAGTACAGATATCATCCCCATCCACTATCTTCGCATTATCATATGAAACAAAAAACCCAATCTCATACATAGAGATTGGGTCAAATAATCTTCGATCTTAAGACTATCATCCGCACCTCTATCCCCGGAGGACTTCGCGCTCTGGCTCGCAAGTCATGTTACATGCCTGCATACAGTTGCGGGTACAGCTTCGGATTCTCACCGAATTCTCTGCGAAATATGCACTATATTTTTAACATGGATCGGCACCCCTGTCAATTGTTTTTATGCCCGTCAACAGGTCCTGTCGAACCAGTAATCAGATAGTTTACTGGGATAGATGGCTTCATGAGGTGCGCAACCTAATGATCAGCCTACCGACGCCGTTTAATCCGATGTATTATCAAAGCGCTTCTGCGTAATCACTATCCGTTTTCGTATAAAATCTTCGCAAACGATTGAAAATCAAACGCTTAATTTTTATACGATTTCGGGCAACACGTATAAAACTATTGCTCATTTAAGCGATATCGAACAGCCCTTGCCGCCCCTTCTTTCGTGACTATGCCCGATCGAACAAGAGGGCTGATCAGTTGATTAACACGGGCTCGATTGATCTTCATCGCTTTTCCGATTTCAGCCGCGCCTAAAATACCTTTGCGCTCCAAGAGATTTAAAAGCTCTTCCTGCTTAGGTGTAAGTGTTACCCCTTGCAACTTAAGAGTTCCCTCCTTGATCCTGTTTTGCACATCATCATGCGCCCATGCTAAACCTTGGGCAACATACTCCACCCAGTGCGTAAAATCACCGTCCATGTCACGCGTCTGCTGGATCATGTTATAATAACGAGGCCGATCCTGCGCGAAAAAATCATCAAGACCCAAAGTACAAAGCGGATCAAAACCCTTTTCCCAAAGAAGCCACTGTCCAACCGCCCTGCCCACGCGGCCATTGCCGTCCACAAAAGGGTGGATCGTCAAAAACTCGTGCTGAAAAATCGCGCTTCTGACAACCGGATGCAATGATTCGTCCTTTATCCAGGCGAAAAGGGCTTTCATGCGTTTGGTAACCTGCGTAGGAGACGGGGGTGTAAAAATAACCTTATTGCGGGCATCCACGATATAGTTCTGGACACTGCGATATCGCCCGGCCCGATCTTTGGTCAAAAGCCCTTTGATCATGCGACCGTGTACATCCAAAAGTCCTTGTTCAGTAACCGGTCTGGTTTTAGCCTTTAAAATCCGGCGCATGGCCTCAATACAATTGGCGACTTCTTTTTTTTGCTTCTCTTCAACCAGAAGATCCTTGCCGTCAACTACAGCCCGAACTTGAGCCAGAGACAGGAGATTTCCTTCGATCCATGTCGATGAGTAAACGCTCCGGGCAAAGGCGTCTCGCTCCAAAGGAGCCTTAACTGAAACCTGAAGCCGCGAACTTCTGACAAGCGCGCCCGTAACAGCGATCCGTTCAAACTGTTTTAAAAGGTATGGCGTTATCCGATATTCCGCTTTAAACATGATACAAGTTTACCATATCGTATAGGAATTGTATAGTAAATTGTCTATGGGACTTTTGACTCTGAATTTCCTATATCCTTTTCATCTGCGCAAGGATCTGATTGGCCAGTCCGCGCTTGTCGATGATATATCTTATTCTATGACCAGTTGGGAGGCTTTATATGCTTAAAATAAAAATTGGGGTGGCTGACGGGATTTGAACCCGCGACTCCTAGAACCACAATCTAGTGCTCTGCCTGCTGAGCTACAGCCACCGTGGAGAGATATGTTTAATTGGAAAAGAACCTGTACAAATTGCCTTTCAGGTCCTTTATTTTGAGAATCTTGCTCTTAAAACTATACAATAAAACCATGCTTATGGCAAGCGGAGTTTCTTTCTTTGTGTCCGGGGCTTTTTCGAGTACTACGTCGTTTCCAATTACGGCACAGGTGGCTTTGATGAAGTTTTCCGTTATCATAAAGTCACTGTGAAAATCCACGCTGGCCTCTTTTATAAGGCTTATAAAACGGCTTTCGTAGAATTGATCTACGGCGCTTATTTTTATATCGTCTATAAGAAGATCGCCTTTTACTTTTTTATCCAATGTGATTTTCCCGCCCATGGAAACAGGCGATAATATATCGGATTCGGGATTTTTCAGATAGCCTCTGGCAGAGAAGTCGAACTTCCTGTCACGGGGGAAATATAGCTTTGGGCCCTTTACCACGCCTTCTATGTCCACAAACTCAAATAACTGTCTATCATTTTTCGAGAAGCTAAAAATACAGTTTTTCATGTATATGGACGAGAAATAAACGAATTTATATGGTATGAGGTCCTCTATCTTTTTTATGAACGCTATGAGGTTGAAATTCGTTACGTCTTTTTTGTTTATGTCTATAACAGGATCTGATATTTTTACCGCTGAAATCAGGAGTTTATCCTTTAAAAAAAGAGATATGAGATTGGGATATATCTTTACGCTGGGCGCAGTGATCAGGTTCTTGTATTTGACATTTTTCAGCTCGAGGCAAAGAGGAAAACTGAGACCTGTTTTGCCGATTGAGAAATCGGATCCTGTGTTTTTCGAGCCGCTTTTGGATATTATAGTTTTCAGGTTATTGGTAACATGTGTATAAGCGTAAAAACTTCCCGCTATTACGGTAAGAACAAGTAAAAAAGGTGTAATTTTTTTGATAATGCTCATGCATCTCCATATAAGAAAAACTGGCGTCCCTGGGCTGATTCGAACAGCCGACCCTCTGCTTAGCTTACCGCACCGGATTACTCCGGCCGCAATAACGTTGCGGTCTGGACTATGTCTTCACCGTCTCAGGTGTGCAGCGTATAGTCTCTGAGGACTCTCTACTGTGTCTCAGTAGGTTGCCTGCAAATTGTCCACTATTGTGGAGTTCCTTGCATACAGCTGCATCCACTCTATGCGTTCTTATTTCACATAGAGGCTCCTAGTTGAAGGCAGATGCTCTATCCATCTGAGCTACAGGGACACCGTTGTTGTCAAAATTTATTAGTCCAGTACTATTCATTACATTCAAGTACTGGACTCACGAACCAATCTATACTATATAGTAAAAGTGGCCGTGCCACGAACCCGAACAAAGTGAGTGGTTCGTGGTCGGGGCAGCAGGATTTGAACCTGCAACCCCCTGCTCCCAAAGCAGGTGCGCTAGCCAAATTGCGCTATGCCCCGTTAAAATTTTAAAGGTTTATCTAATTATCAAAGAAAATCTTTGCCTTAAGTATTCTTGAACGAGCACTGCAACTAATCAAAAATTTGTAAGGGGGCAGGTCCCTTATTACAAATTCAAAAAATGTCCTTTTAACTGGTACTGTCGGACTTTTAATTTTATCAGCTGGACCGTAAAAAGTCAATATTAAGCCCCCATATATCTTTTTACCAGTTCCTTTGCCTTTATAAGCGCTTTGCTTCTGTGGCTTATTTTGTTTTTTTGCTTTAGACTCATCTGGGCGAAAGTTTTTTTGTGTTTATGAGGCTTAAATACGGGGTCATATCCGAAACCTGCATTACCCGCCGCTTTATAAGTTATTTTGCCGCGGCATATGCCTTCGGCTGTGTCTATGAGCCTTCCCTTGTCGGCCACTGCCATAACACACCTGAAACGGGCCTTTCTGTCTGAGGGTTTTTTGCTTTCAAGTATTTTGAGGAGTTTTTCGTTGTTGCTCTTATAGGTCGCTCCGGGGCCGGAGAATCTGGCTGAATATACACCCGGTTTATTCCCCAGTGCAGGGACTTCCAGGCCTGAATCGTCTGCTATAGCGAGCATATTAAGGAAACGCGAAACTTCCTGCGCTTTCTTCTTAGCGTTGGACTCGAGGGTCTTACCGCTTTCTATCACTTCGGGTACGTTTTCGAAATCAGCGACAGAATATACCTTTACCGGCAGGTTTTTCAGCAGAGACTTTATCTCTCTTAACTTATCTTTGTTTCTGGTAGCTACTACTAATTTTTTCATGGGGATATCAAAGTTGGAGATTAAGGGTCTTTTTCTGCAGGTCCACGAGCTCTTTTATGCCCTTCTCGGCAAGAGCTATGAGACCGTTTAGTTCTTTTTTGGAAAAAGGTGTTTTTTCGGCGGTACCCTGTATCTCTATGATTTTTCCCTTGCCTGTCATGACCACGTTCATGTCGACTTCGGCGTTGGAGTCTTCCTGATAGTCCAGGTCAAGGCAGAGTTTTCCGTTTATTATACCGACGCTTACGGCTGCTACGTAATCACTCAGGGGCAGTTCCGGTATATCGCCTTTTTTCTTGAGAGTTTCCAGGGCATCGGCCAGGGCTATAAAACTGCCCGTTATGCTGGCGGTGCGCGTACCTCCGTCGCCCTGTATAACGTCACAGTCTATCCATATGGTCCTCTCACTCAGTTTCTTAAGGTTTACGACAGTCCTAAGGCTCCTCCCTATAAGGCGTTGTATTTCGAGAGTCCTTCCGCTCTGTTTGCCCCTTGAGGACTCCCTGGGTATCCTGCTGCCGCATGAGCGCGGGAGCATGCCGTATTCGGAGGTCACCCATCCGGAACCGCTATTCCTTAAAAAAGGAGGGACTTTATCCTCTACCGATGCCGTGCATATGACTCTGGTATTGCCCATTTCTATCATGCAGGAACCTTCCGCGAATTTCATAGCGTTGCGCTTTATCCTGACTTTTCTTAACTCGTTATGCTTACGGCTGTCATGTCTCATCAGCACCTCCTATATTATCGATACTATCGCCGGGAAGTCCTCGACGAAAAGTCTGTATATGGCTTCCGGGCCCAGATCTTTATAAGCTACTAACTTATTTTCCCTTACTCTTTCGGATAGATAAGCTCCCGCTCCTCCTATCGTAACGAAATATACCGCTCCGTATTTTTTGATATAAGCCGCGGTTTCATCCGATCTTTCGCCTTTTCCTATCATTCCGAGAAGGCCCTGTTTTAACATTATGGGCACAAAAGGGTCCATTCTGGCGGCGGTCGTAGGGCCGCACGAGCCTATGGCCTGCCCTTTTTTTGCCGGAGTCGGGCCGACATAATAAACAGTCTCATCCTTAAGAGACACGGGAATTTTTCCGCCCTTTTTTATGGAATCGCTCAATCTTTTATGGGCGGCGTCGCGGGCGGTCAACATAAGGCCTGTAAGAAGAACCTCTTCTCCTATCTTTAATGTCTTGATTTTTTTCTTATCTAAAGGGAGTTGTATTTTTTTCATATTTAAATAACCTTTGCCGCGTCTCTTGTAGCGTGACAGCTTATGTTCAGTGCTACCGGCAGGCCGGCTATATGTGTGGGTGAGGTTAGTATGCTTACGCCAAGAATCGTGGTCTTCCCGCCTTCTCCCATGGGCCCTATACCGGATTTATTTATTTTTTTAAGTATATTTTTTTCCATCTTTTTTATATGTGGTAGTCGGCTGTTTAAACCTATCTTTCTCAGTGTCGCTTTTTTCGAGAGCATAACCGCTTTATCAAGAGTGCCCCCCATGCCTATCCCTATGTACATGGGAGGGCATGCCCTTGAGCCTGTTTCTTTTACCGAGTCGACTATGAAATTCTCAATGTTTTCCGCGGAATCGGTGGGTTTAAACATTTTGGTTTTACTTACGTTCTCGCAGCCAAAACCTTTGACCGCAATGTGTATCTTTAACCTTGATCCTGCAACTATATTCGCGTAAATTACAGGCGGCAGGTTGTTTCCGGTATTGGAACGTTTAATGGGATCCTTTACTACTGAATTCCTGAAATAGCCGTCTTTATAAGCTTCTTTGACTCCTGCCTCTATCGCTTTTACCATGTCCCCTTTTATGTGTACATCCTGTCCTACATGCGCGTACACCACTACCATACCGGTGTCCTGACAGATAGGAAGTTTTTTCTTCCCGGCTATCGAGGCATTGCGTATTATTATATCGAGCATGCGTTTAGCTTTGCGCTTTGATTCTTTTTTTCTTGCCTCTTTCAGGGCATTTAGGACATCCCCTCTTATCCGGATGTTAGCTTTTAAGCATAAATCTTTTACCGCTCTCTTGAGGATATCGGACTTTATGGTTCGCATCATCTTACTCCGAGTATCTTATGTACCTGAGGTATAATCCTCACGTGATTAAGGCTTTCTTTGGCCTTATAGAAAAACTCTCTCAGCATCTCTATTCTCTCTATATTATCATTATAACTTACCGGCTGGAGAATAAAAGGTATATCTTTACCGACTTCTTTTATGACCGAAACCGCCATTCTTATATCGGACAGAGAGGTGTTTTTAGTTATCACGGATTTTACGAAGACCTCTTTCTTGTCGGCTTCTTTCAGAAAACACTCGTGCTCCTGCCAGCGGCCTCTTTTCCCTGTGGACGAAGGAAGCTTAATATCCATAGCTATTACATCCAAGTCGTTTATAACCTCCTTGAGTTCGTCTGTCAGAAGTCCATTGGTCTCAAGATATGTCTTTACCTTCTTTTTTCTGACGGAAGGCAGGACTTCTTTTAAAAAATCTGCGTTCAAGAGAGGCTCTCCCCCGGTAAAAGAAGCCATATCTTTTCCTTCCGTAAAAATTTTTTCGGTCACCTCTCCCGACGAGATCAAAGAAAAATCCTTCTTATGCTTCTCGTCACAGAATTTACATCCAAAGTTGCACCCGTAAAACCTGACGAAAATCTGCTCATGGCCCACATAAAGCCCTTCGCCCTGTATCGAACTGAATATTTCGGTAATCCTGGCTTTTTTCACTATAAATAACCTTTCTGTTTTTCGATTTTTCACGCTTCAGGCGTGCAAAGAAAAGCACGTAGTGCACATTTCAGGTATTACCTGAAATGTGCAAAAAAACCGCTTATTTTACTCAAATCCTTTATGCCTGAGCCTACACGCATCGCACCTGCCGCATGGTTTTTTGCCCCCTTTGTAACAGGACCATGTAAGCTCAAACGGTACGTTTAGCTTCTTTCCCAGTTCCACTATACCGCGCTTGTTCTTATGTAAAAGTGGGGTTTTTATGCTTATATTTTTTTTCTTTGTCGCTCTTTTCAGCAGCTGATTGAACCTCTGAAAATACTCCGGTCTGCAGTCGGGGTATCCGGAAAAGTCTATAGTGTTGGCTCCTATGAAAATATCTCCGGCCTTTATAGCCTCGGCATAAGACAAACCGAAACTGAGAAAAATAGTATTACGGGCCGGTACATACGTAGCGGGTATGCCTTTTTTGGATTTTTCGGGCACTTCTATGTTTTTGTCTAATAGAGCGCTGTTTTTCCAGGGCAAGCTTATTTTAAGGACATGATATTCCGCCCCGGTTTTCCGCGCCAGTTTTTTGGCAAAATCTATCTCTTTTTTATGCCTCTGTCCGTAATCGAAAATAAGACAGTGCGGCTTAAAACCCTTACTTTTAGCGAAATAAAGAGTAACGGCCGAATCCATCCCGCCCGATAACAATACAACAGCTTTTTTCATGCATTCCTCTGTCTCAACAGCGTCTTCAAACCGTGTCCCGCGCCGGAGGCGGAACATGGTTCATTGTCCCTCCCCCCGGTGTGGGACACGGTGGTTTGAAATGTGTGGTTTTTTATGCGCGGGGGTGCGCTTTTTCGTATACGTCTTTTAGTCTTTCCGCGGTTACGTGCGTATATATCTGGGTGGTCGACAGGTTCGCGTGGCCTAAAAGTTCCTGGACAGACCTGAGATCTGCGCCCCTGTCCAGTAAATGCGTGGCGAATGAGTGCCTCAGGGAATGTGGTGATATTTTGTGATTAAGGCTTGTCTTTCTTATGTATTTTTCCACCACTCTCCGGACGGCCCTGTCAGTCATGCGCCGTCCGCTCTGGTTCAAAAAAACCGCTTTTTTATCTTTGATTTCAGCGCTGTCCACTTTTTTTATATAGGAGCGCATCGCTCTTAACGCCCTGTCGCCCACGGGAGTCAGGCGTTCTTTTTTGCCTTTTCCGTATACCTTAAGCACACCGCTTATAAAATCAACGTTGTCTTTGTTAAGGCTTACCAGCTCACTCACTCTCAGGCCGCTTGAGTAGAGCGTCTCCATTATAGCTCTGTCCCTTGCCCCGTAAACATCGGACGTATCCGGGGATTCTACTAATTTCACTATCTCGTCGACGTCCAGGAAAAGGGGGAGTTTTTTGTCCAGTTTGGGCGTCTGCAGCCCCATGGCGGGGTTGGCCTTGGCATAACCTTCTCTGCAGAGAAACTTAAAAAAACTCCTGAGACACGCCATTTTCCTGGCCACCGACCTTTTTGAGAAATTTTTCTCCTTGAGCCGCGCCAGAAACAACCTGACGTCGACATGGGTGATCTTATCGAGGTCTTTCTGTTTTACGGACTCGTTAAACTCTTTTAAATCTATATTGTAGTTGGTCAGTGTGTGCTCGGAGGCGTTCTTCTCTATCCTGAGATATGTAAGATATTTTTGTATGTAGCGGTCCAGCATTCCTATTCCTTGTCGTCATTTTGAGTAGGAAGTTTTTTGGAAATATGCGTACACTTGGGATAATTGGAGCACCCGTAAAAATGGCGGCCTTTTTTTGAGCGCCTTTCTACCAGCATTCCGTCGCAATTGGGCTCGGGACAGTTTACTCCGCTCGGTATAGATTTGGCGAACCTGCATTTAG
>CAZEGO010000006.1:11728-12994 GCA_964511955.1 uncultured Planctomycetia bacterium
GAACAGCTTAAAAATCGGCCAAGTCTTCCCCATTTTATCACCATAGGCTTGCCGCATTTTTCGCATACTTCTGAAGTGGCTACGGTCTCGCCCTTGACCTTTCTCATGTTGGTTTTGGCGCTGGTCAGGTTCTTCTCAAAAGGAGAGTAAAATTCTTTAAGGACATTGAGTCTTCTCTTCTTGCCTTCCTCTATTTCGTCAAGTTCTTCTTCTAACTTCGCCGTAAACTCATAATCCATAATGTCAGAAAAATTCTTAGTCAACAGATCGTTCACCACCATACCGAGCTCTGACGGGTAAAGATAGCCCGACTTTCTCTTTATATAATTACGCGCGACTACCGTATAAATAATCGGCGCGTAAGTGCTGGGCCTACCTATCCCGTGCTCCTCAAGGGCCTTTACCAGCGAGGCGTCGGAAAATCTCGGCGGGGGTTTCGTGAAATGCTGGCTGGGATCTATATTAAGGAGTACGAGTTTTTCGCCAGCCTCCAGAAGGGGGAGTTTTTTGTCTTTTTCCCTGGCCTCGTCTTCTGTCTCATAGACCGCGCTGTATCCCGCGAAAACTTTCTGCGAACCCTGGGCCTTAAAAATAAACCTTCCCGCCTTTATCTCCACACTCATCACGGAATATAAAGCTGGTGACATCTGGCTCGATATAAAACGGTCCCAGATAAGTTTATAAAGTTTATACTGGTCGGTAGTAAGATATTGTTTTATTTTAGAGGGCTCCCTTAAAGGCAAGCTGGGCCTTATGGCCTCGTGCGCTTCCTGCGCGCTCTTTTTTGACTTATATTTATTGGGTTTCTCGGGCACGTAATATTTGCCGTATTTCTGCAGGACGTAATCCTTCGCGGCCTGCGTGGATTCTTTTGAAAGCCTTACCGAATCAGTTCTCATGTACGTAATAAGACCGACGTTGCCCTCGTCTCCTATATTTAAACCCTCGTAAAGCTGTTGGGCGACTCTCATGGTCTTGCTCGCCGAGTATCTCAGTTTATTAAAAGACTCTTGCTGGAGTTTACTGGTGGTGAAAGGCGGTTGGGCGTATTTTCTTTTTTGTTTCTTCTGCACGTCTTTTACTATAAAGTCTTCTTTTTTGACTTCCTCCACTATATTCATAGACTGTTTTTCGTTGTCCATTTTGGCTTTTTCTTCTTCTATCTTGTCCAGTTTGGCGGTAAATTCCATCTGTTCTATGATCTTTTCGGAATCCTTGCGGAGAAGGGCTTCTATCTCCCAGTACTCAACCGGCACAAAGGCCTTT
>CAZEGO010000006.1:13004-25056 GCA_964511955.1 uncultured Planctomycetia bacterium
TTCGTTTTCCCTCTCGACTATCATCCTTACGGCCACGGACTGCACCCTGCCCGCGGAAAGGCCTCTGCCCACCTTGCGCCACAGTAAGGGGCTGATACTGTACCCCACAAGCCTGTCCAGGATCCTTCTGGCCTGCTGTGCCTCTACTTTGTTGGAGTCAATTTTTCCTGGATGTTTAATGGCTTCCTGGATGGCGTTTTTCGTTATCTCATGGAAGGCGATTCTGTAGATATTATCCTTTTTGCCGAGCAAACTGAAGAGATGCCAGCTGATAGCTTCTCCTTCCCTGTCGGGATCGGTCGCTAAATAGATTTTTTCTTTATTCCTGGCTTCTTTCTTTAACGATGATATTACTTTTTTCTTTTTCGGTATGCTTATATACTGCGGTTTGAAATCCTTATCGACGTCTATGCCCATCTTGGACCCCGGTAAATCCATTATATGCCCCATGGATGAACAGACTACAAAATCCTTACCGAGGATCTTATTTATGGTGTTTGCCTTCGCGGGTGATTCCACAATGACCAGTGATTTAGGCATGATATAATCTCCTTTATAACTTTATATAATTCTTTCCCGGCAATTGACGTATGAGTTTTTTAAATTCCATCTCAAAAAGAATACCGCTCAACCCGGAAATATCCATACGGCTTTTTTCCGCGAGTTCATCTATATTTCTAGGCTCGTCGGATAATAAATTATATACCAAACTTTCCCTTTTGTCCAATTCCGGAGCCATTTTATCCTTATGCGGCTGGAATCCGTTTTGAACCTCTAAGTTTAGTTCCTCGATTATATCCTCTACGCTTTCCACCAGCCTCGCGCCTTCCTTTATCAAATTATTGGTCCCTTTAGAGGTGTAGGAGTTTATCTTTCCGGGCACGGCAAAAACTTCCCTGCCCTGTTCAGCCGCAAAATCCGCAGTTATAAGCGCTCCGCTCTTCCCGGCGGCTTCCACTACCACTACGCCCAGCGAAAGACCGCTTATTATTCTGTTTCTCGCGGGGAAATTTCTTCTGTCGGGGATCATGGTCATGGGAAATTCCGAGATTACGGCGCCGTTCAGGGAAATCTCATCCGCCATTTTACTATGTTCTTCGGGATATATATTGGCTATGCCCGAGCCGAGCACCGCCACTGTCCTGCCGCCGGCTTTAAGCGCTCCCCTGTGAGAAGATGAGTCTATGCCCCTGGCAAGTCCCGACACCACCGTTATACCTCTTGCGCAGAGTTCGAAAGACAGCTTTTCGGCGGTATCCATACCGTAAAGAGAAGCCCTGCGGGAACCCACCATACCTATGGCCAGGTTGTCTTTAGGCAGTATCTCTCCCTTTATATACAGCAACATGGGCGGAGAGTGCGTATTCCTTAGATTATCAGGATACTCCTTGTCCAGAAAAGTTATTATCCTGACTCCGTGTTTTTTTATAAGACGAAGTTCCTGATCTATATCTGCGCTGTCGATGAAATTTTTTATCTTCGAGGCCAGAATTTTTCCTATATTTTCGGTCACGGCCAGCTCCTCCTCGCCGGCTTTAAATATTCTTTCGAGGGAACCGAACCGCTCCAACAGTTTAGCGATTCTCACCTCTCCTACGTCTCCGCTCATGTTTAAAATCAAAAGTCTTTCCGTGTCTGTCATAAAGAAATAACTTTTATTATATTATCCGCGACTTCCTCAGGGGTTAAACCGTCGGTATCCACGCAATAATCGGCTTTTCCGTAATTGCTCTCTCTTTTTTTTAATAATTCCTCTATCCTGGATTTCGGGTCGGGTACGTTCAGAAGTGGCCTTGTCTTATGCCCCCGCGTCCTCTCTATTATCACACAGGGCGAAGCCTTGAGGCAAATGACTATGCCTGTTTTTTTCAGGTTAACTATATTCTCTTCGTCGATAACGGCTCCTCCGCCCGCCGATATGACGATGTCCGTTTTAAGGCTGACTTCCCTGACTATCTGCGTTTCTATGTTCCTGAAATACGCTTCCCCTTTTCGCTCGAATATCTCTCTTATGGGTACGCCTTCTTTTTGCTCTATGATATTGTCCAATTCCATGAATTCCCGCTTTAATTTCACCGCAAGAGATTTTCCGGTGGAAGTTTTTCCGGTTCCCATAAAACCCACCAGGACTATATTCTTAGCCATACTTACCTCCTAAATATTATCGTAATAAACTATAACAGATAGAAAATAAATAGTCAAACTTAACTTATCGCTTGAATATTCATTTTCATTATGTTATTATTTATGACAATATGAGAAAAATTTCAGCTTTTTTATTCGTAATATCGGTTATATTTACCTGTTTTACGGATTATTCTTTCGCTCAGGACAAAGATAAAAAAACCTTCGAAATCAGGGATAAAACCTCGTACCTTTTCGACGTTCGCGGTGACGACGGGGACATACTTTTAAATCATTTTTGCCTCCATAAAAATATCGAATCGATTAAAACCGGCCTCTTTGCTTTCAGTGAACTGCAGTGGAGTTTCGAAACCAGCGACTGGGAAAAAATCACAATGGGTATAGGCGCCGAAAAGACCCTGTGGAATTACCTATACGCCAGCCAGACCATACAGCTTATTTCCGGCCAGATACTGGATCATATAGACCTTAAAACTGACAATATATCGTACGACGCTACCTCCAGGATAGGACTATACGTAACCCTTCCGAAAAACTTCGCCCTGGATATATTCGAGGAGTATTCTTACAATATCGAGGAAGGTAAAGAGGAATACTGCGAATCCGTGGCCGAACTCATATACAACTTTAAAGAGTCCTGCTCGCTCATTGTCGGCTGGCGTCATATTGACAGAGTGCACCGGTTCGACACAGACTATATTACTTCTTCCGTAAGTTTAAAATTTTAATCCCGCCCGGTATATCTCGTAGTTTTTCTTTATTTCGGGAAGGCTGTCTCCGCCGAACTTCTCAAGAAAAGAATTCGCAATAATAAACGCGCACATGGATTCGGCTATTACCCCTGCGCTAGGGACAGCGCAGATATCCGACCTTTCGGTGGCGGCTTTCGTAGATTCTCCGGTGGAAATATTTATAGTATTGAGGCCTTTCATAAGAGTGCTTATGGGTTTCATGTAGCCGCGCACCGCTATATTTTCGCCGTTGGTCACTCCGCCTTCTATGCCGCCCGCGTTGTTGGTCTTCCTGCTGAGGCCTTCTTTTTTGGAATAAAAGATCTCATCGTGTACTTTAGAACCCATCTTTCCGGAAGATTCTATGCCGTTACCTATTTCAATGGCCTTAACGGCGGGTATGGATATTATTCCCGCGGCAATAGCCGCGTCCAGCCTTCTGTCGTAATGTACATAACTTCCCAGCCCCGCAGGAGCTCCTTCTATAATAACTTCGAATATACCCCCAAGCGTATCCTTTTTCTCTTTTGCATTATCTATTTCCTCTATCATTAATTTCTCGGAGGCACTGTCGGCGCAATGGAGTTTTGACTTAACCAGGTTTTGCAATATCTCATCGAAAGAAAGGTTAGACGTATGGGATTCCACACCCCCGATCATTACCACATGGCTCAGGATCCGGACACCCATCTCGTTAAGTAAGCTCTTACATAAAGCCCCTATAGCCACTCTCATCGCTGTCTCTCTTGCCGAGGCCCTTTCCAGAACCATTCTGGCGTCTTTTAATCCGTATTTCAGGACTCCTGATAAATCGGCGTGCCCGGGCCTTACGTTCTTGACCTCAGGTAAACTCTCCATCGAAAAATCTTTGTTGCGCACCAGGACGGATAAAGGGCTCCCTATTGTAACTCCGCCTTTTAAACCTGACAATATCTCGGCTTTGTCTTTCTCTATCTTCATCCTGCCGCCCCTGCCGTATCCATGCTGTCGCCTCTCCAGCTCCTTGTTTAAAAAATCCGCGTCTATCCTTAGTCCGCTGGGCATACCTTCAAGTATGCCTACCAGGGCTTCTCCGTGGGATTCTCCGGCAGTTAAAAATCTTAGCATATCACACCTCCGCCATCGCGCATGTAAAAGTTACACGTTAAAAAATAATAAATCCAGTATTTCCCGGCCCCAGATTATTACCACAAAACTCGCCAGCGAAATATAAGGGCCATAAGGAATTATATCATGCTTTTTCACGAATTTTAAATAAATACCGGCCGGGCTACCGAAAAAAGGCGCCAGGAAGAAAATTAAAATCGCCATCTTCCATCCGAGGAAACTCCCCAGCATAGCCATAAGCTTAACGTCACCCAGCCCCATGCTCTCTTTTTTAAAAGCCATGGTTCCCAATACTCCCGTAACGTACATAAGCCCGGCTCCGACTATGGCACCCAGTAAGGAATTCACGAGTCCCGCTTCCCATGCATTAACACCTTGCAGGCCCGGAAAAATTACGCTTAGCGCAACCCCCAAACCCAGCCCTCCCAGGCTTATCCTGTCGGGTATAATCTGAAAATCAAAATCTATGAACGTTGCTACTATAAGGCCGAAAACGACCATACTGAAAATCCAGAACTTATAACCGAAACCGAAGTTCATGAACAGCGCCACAAAAGACAGAGCCGATATAAGCTCAACGAAAAAATATCTGAAAGATATTCTGGATTTACAATACCTGCATCTCCCCCGGAGAAATAAATAACTGAAAAAAGGTATATTATCGTACCAGGGTATTGGTTTTTTGCAGGACGTACACCGGGAGCCGGGCCGGACTATAGATTCTTCTCTGGGAATCCGATAAATACAAACATTCAAAAAACTACCAATCATCGCTCCAAAAATAAAAATAAAAAAATATACCATACATCCCTTATTTTATTCCATAATTGCACATTTGAGGTATTACCTGAAATGTGCAATTATGTATGAAATTCGCGCTTTTTGCACACTTTAGGTATTACCTCAGGTGTGCAAGTATCTCAAGTGTTAAGTTTTTCAGGCTCGGTTCAGCTTTTTCAAAAGAGCTTCTTTCATTATGCCTATTACTCTTTCGACGTCATACCCCGTCCAGCAGGAGAAAGAAAACGCCCCCTGATTGGCGAGCATGCCTTCTCCGGTAACCGCTTTACAGCCTGTTTCCCTCGCGTCTTTTACTAACTGCGTTTCCCTGTTATATACCACATCGTAAACGTAAAGCTCTTTTCTCAACAACCCCTTTTTCACGGGAGAAGGATCTCCCTCTTTCATTCCTACAGGAGAGGTGTTTACACAAAGGTGACACTTGCCTATTTTAGACTTTATATCTTCTTCGGAAGAAAGAAACTCTATTTTTTTATACATTGAAAAATGTTTTTTTGACGACTCTATCACCGTACTGTCTATATCGTATACGTATATCTTGGTGATGAAATTACCCGGAGTGAGTAAATACGCGATGACAGCGCGCGCGGCCCCGCCGCAGCCTATTATAAGTACCGCTTTTCCCATGGTATTCTGAAAAAGCAAATCATTCTCCAGTGAATGCCCGAAGCCGGATATATCCGTATTCAGGCATATAATCGAGTCTTTCTCTCTCTTAACGGTGTTTATAGCTCCGGTAAGTTTTACGTCTTCGGGAATATCGCTTTTTTTCGACAGAATCTGTTTAGCCCGTATTTTATGAGGGATTGTAATATTAAAACCGGTTACGTCTTTTCTGTTGAGCAAAAAATCCTCAAGATCTTCAGGCCTGACTTCGAATTTTCTGTATTCAGCATCGATACCAAAGCTCTTGAACGCGGCATTATGCATATCGGGGGATAAACTATGCTTCACGGGATAACCTATGACACCATAAATCTTCACAAAACCCCCTTTTTTTAAAAACAATAGTGGCACAAACCGACCGGGTCAGATAGCATACTTAAATTGCCAAAAGTATACTTTCTGACCCGGTCGGTTTGTGCCACTAGTTCATATTTTTTTACAGCTCCAGTGTTTGTTTTTTTGGCTGTTTGCCTTTTTGTTTCGTGAAGAGGTATTTATTTATGGCATTGAGATACGCCTTTATGCTGGCTTCTATGATGTCCGTAGAAGCTCCTCTTCCCGAAACTTCGTTACCCGACAAGGGTTTCATCCTCACCGAGACTTCTCCCAGAGCGTCCTTACCGCCGGTGCTGGATTTTAAAGCGTAATCCATAAGCTCGACCTTTAGCCCGGTAATCTTATCTATGGCTTTATAGCAGGCATCTACCGGGCCGTCGCCTCTGGAACTGGACCTTGAGGCCTTGCTTTCCTTCTTAAGCGTAATCTCGGCCTCGGGAGCCACTGCCTTTCCTCTGTTTATGTTAAAATGCTCCAGAGTATAGACCTCCGGCACAGACGCTAATTCTTCTTCCACTATCGCAAGTAAGTCCTCGTCAAAAACTTCTTTTTTCTTATCCGCCAGGTCCTTAAAACGTTCGAACGCTCGCACTGTATCTTCACGGGAAAGCTCCACTCCCAGACTCTTAAGTCTTTCTGAAAACGCGTGTTTACCGGAGTGCTTGCCCAGAACGAGCCTGGTCCCACCAAAACCCACGTCTTCGGGTTTCATGATTTCATAAGTGGTGCGTTTTTTCAGAATGCCGTCCTGATGAATCCCGGACTCATGGCTGAAAGCGTTTCTGCCCACTATAGCCTTGTTCGGCTGAACAACTATGCCCGTCAGCTTGCTGACCAGACGGCTGGTCCTGTAAAGCTCCCTGGTCTTGATAGAAGTGGTGGCGTTGAACATGTCTTTTCTGGTGTTCAGTATCATCACTATTTCTTCCATGGAGGCGTTTCCGGCCCTTTCCCCCAGGCCGTTGATAGTGCACTCTACCTGATCGGCACCGTTTTGGACAGCGGCAATTGAATTGCTTACTCCCAGGCCCAGATCATTATGACAGTGAACGCTTATAACGGTTTTATTTACATTCGGCACTTTAGTCTTTATGATGTTTATCAGTTTTCCGAATTCGGCGGGAACAGCATATCCGACGGTATCGGGAATGTTTACGGTTTTGGCTCCGGCGGACACGACAGCCTCCACTACTCTGCACAGAAAATCAACGTCCGAACGCGAAGCATCTTCCGGGGAAAATTCCACATCGTCGCAGAATTTGCGGGCGTACTTCACGGCCCACTCAGCCTGTCTCAGAATTTCTTCCTCGGCTTTTTTCAGCTTATACTGCATATGAATTTTTGATGTCGCGAGGAATACGTGTATACGCGGTTTCCTTGCGGCTTTTAAAGCTTCGGACGCGCGCTCTATGTCTTCTTTTTTTGACCTCGCCAGTCCGCATACGGAAGGGCTCTTGACAGACAACGAAACTTCCTTCACCGCCGAAAAATCCCCTTTCGAGGCAATCGGGAATCCCGCTTCTATTACATCGACGCCTAAGCGATCAAGCTGTTTGGCTATCTCAATTTTCTCCCTGATGTCCAAACTGGCCCCGGGCGACTGCTCCCCGTCTCTCAAGGTAGTATCAAAAATGATTATCTTTTTCACGGTTTTTTACACATGTCCCGTGTAGCTTGTCTCATGCGGCTACTTAATCCAATCCATCATACCGCGAAGTTTTTTACCCACTACCTCGACGGGATGCTGGTCATCGGCTTTTCTGAGTTCGTTGAAATTAGGTCTTCCTTTTTCGTTTTCCTCTATCCACTCCCTGGCGAATTTTCCCGACTGAACCTCCTCGAGCATCTTTTTCATCTCTTTACGGGTCTCTTTTGTTATAACCCTTTTACCTCTCGTAAGGTCCCCGTATTCCGCCGTATCGGAAACGCGTTTTCTCATTCCCTGAATACCCGTCGAATAAATAAGGTCGGTTATGAGTTTAAGCTCGTGCAGGCACTCGAAATAAGCTATCTCCGGCTGGTAACCGGCCTCTATCAGAGTCTCGAAACCCGCTTTTATAAGCTCACTGGCTCCTCCGCATAACACAGCCTGCTCTCCGAATAAATCCGTCTCGGTCTCTTCTTTAAAAGTGGTCTCGATAACTCCGCCTCTTGTACCTCCTATGCCTTTGGCATAAGCGAGGCCTATTTTTTTCGCCTCGCCCGAGGCGTCCTGATAGATGGCCAAAAGGCATGGCACTCCTTTTTTCTCCTCGTACATCTGTCTTACAAGCGCGCCCGGACCCTTAGGAGCCACCATCAACACGTTTATTTCCTGAGGAGGGATTATCTGCTTAAAATGTATATTGAAACCGTGCGAAAAGACAAGAGATTTGCCTTTCGTCAGGTTAGGCTCTATGCTTTCTTTATATACCTTTGCCTGCACGTGATCCTGCGTCAGTATCTGTATGATGTCGGCATTTTTCGCCGCTTCCACCGCGGATACCGGCTCGAACCCGTCCTCTTCCGCGGTCTTGTAATTCTCGGTGCCCTCAAGCTCGCTCACCATAATGTTTAAACCGCTGTCTCTCAGATTTAACGACTGGCCCCTCCCCTGAATACCGTATCCGATAATAGCGATCTTCTTATCCTTAAGAAAATTCAAATCAGCGTCTTTGTCATAATAAATAGTAGCCATTTTATTGCTCGCTCCTTCCTGTATGGTTTTTATTTCTTTCTTATTCCTTATTCCTCGTCGCTTGTCGCTGAGTTCTTCCCATAGCGATCCTGCCCGTCCTCACTATCTCTACTATCCCGAATGGCTTAAGCATCTCTATGAAAGAATTGATCTTATTCTGGTCCCCCGTCACCTCTATTACGGTAGAGGCCTTCCTTACGTCATCTATCTTGGCCTGAAAAGTATCGGCTATCTGAAGTATTTCCGACCTGTTCTTATTGTTAATAGGGACTTTAATAAGCACAAGCTCCCTGTCCACGAAGTCTTCTTCCGTGAGATCCATAACTTTTATTATGTCAACCAGCCTGTTAAGCTGTTTTTTAACCTGTTCCAGAGTCCGTTCGTCGCCTTCGGCCACTATGGTCATCCTGGAGACAGTGGGGTCTTCCGTCTCGCCTACGGCAAGACTGTCGATGTTGAAACCGCGTGCGCTGAAAAGACCCGAGACATGGGCAAGAACGCCGAAATGATTCTCCACTAAAACCGAAATAATTTTTTTCATAATTCACCTCTATACATTAAGCTAAAGCTCCTATCATCTTATTAATGGCTTGACCCGCGGGAACCATGGGAAAAACATTCTCCTCGGGCTCAACACGGAAGTCCATAACGACAGTGTTTTTTGTCTTCAGAGCTTTTTTTATCGCCGGCGTTACGTCCTTTTTCTTCGTAATTCTCATGCCCACGGCTCCGTATGCCTCGGCCAGTCTGACAAAATCAGGGCATCCGCACAGTATAGTGTTCGAATATCTCCTGTCATAAAAAAGCTCCTGCCACTGCCTCACCATACCGAGGCATCCGTTGTTCAAGATGACAATCTTTATGGGGAGCTTATTGGAAACGGCTGTGGTGAGCTCCTGTATGTTCATCTGTATACTGCCGTCACCGGCAAAATCTATAACGGTCTTATCGGGGCATCCCATCTGTACGCCGATAGCCGCAGGAAAACCGTACCCCATGGTACCCAGTCCTCCGCTGGAAATAAACTGTCGGGGTTTTTTGCATTTATAGAACTGAGCTGCCCACATCTGATTCTGCCCGACTTCAGTAGTGACAAGGGCATTGCCTTTCGTGAGTTTATAAAACTCCTCTATAACATACTGAGGCCTGAGCTTGCTGTCGTCTTTATATCTCATAGGAAAACTCTTTTTCCATTCGGCTATCTGCCTGTCCCACTTTGAGATATCGGGCTTCTTTATGCCTTTTCTAAGATTTTTCAGTATATCTTTAGCGTCGCCCACTATAGGCACGTCCACTTTCACATTCTTACTTATAGCGCATGGGTCTATGTCTATGTGTATAACCTTAGCGTGTGGCGCGAATTCGTCTATTTTGCCGGTCACCCTGTCATCGAACCTCGCCCCTGCGGCTATTATAAGATCGCATTCCTGCATGGCGTGGTTCGCGTAAGCCGTGCCGTGCATACCCAGCATACCCAGCGAAAGCTTATGCTCGCCCGGAAAAGCCCCCAGCCCCATCAGAGTCATGGTAACGGGTATCTGTGTGTCTTCCGAGAATTTAATCAATTCATCCGAAGCCCCTGATATGGTTATACCGCCCCCCACGTAGAGAATAGGCTTTTTGCTGTGCTCAATCAGCCTTTTGGCTTTCTTTATCTGGCCTATATGTCCTTTCGTGTTAGGCCTATACCCTCTTATGTTCGGGGTATTGGGATAATTGAAATTCGCTTCCTGTATCTGTATATCAACGGGAAGGTCCACGACTACGACTCCCGGTCTGCCGGTCGAAGCTATATGAAAAGAGTTGCTTATAGTCTCGGCCAGTTTATTGACGTCTTTGACAAGGTAATTATGTTTCGAGATCGGCCTTGTAATTCCGGTAACGTCCACTTCCTGAAATGCGTCGTTACCTATAAGAAACGTCTTAACCTGTCCGGTAAAAGCCACCACGGAGACAGAATCCATGTTTGCCGTGGCAAGACCGGTAACAAGGTTGGTGGCTCCGGGACCCGAAGTAGCTATGCAGACCCCTACCTTACCGGTAGCCCTGGCGTAACCGTCGGCCGCGTGGGCCGCCGCCTGCTCATGTCTGGTAAGCACGAATTTTATATCACTGTCGTATAAGGCGTCGAAAATCGGAAGCACCACTCCTCCCGGATATCCGAATATAACTTCGACACCAGCTTTTTTAAGCGATTCAACGAATATTTTAGCTCCTGTTAACTTCATAACAATCTCCCTGCATTTATTTAACTTCAAAAACCGAAGCTAAGACTCCAGAACAGCGCCTTTGCTTGCCGAAGAAGCGAATTTGGAGTATCTTGCCAGCCATCCTTCGGTTACTTTGGGCTTCGGAAGCTTTAACTTCCTGAGCCGTTTATTTATCTCCTGTTTTGTCAGTTTAACGTTTATTTTCCTTTTGTGTATATCGATTTCTATAATATCGTTATTTTTAACGGCCGCCAAAGGGCCTACCTTAAAGGCCTCCGGAGCTACATGACCTATACAGGGGCCTCTTGTTCCTCCGGAAAATCTTCCGTCCGTAATAAGCGCTACGTCGTTTGAGAGTCCCATGCCCACTATCGCCGATGTAGGTGAAAGCATCTCTCTCATGCCGGGCCCCCCGGCCGGACCTTCGTATCTTATCACCACGATGTCGCCTTTTTTGATCTTCCCGTTTAATATAGCGGTCATGGATTCTTCTTCGGAGTCAAAGACTTTCGCCCTGCCGGAAAACTTCATCATCTTTTCTTCCACAGCTCCCTGTTTAACTACGCAGCCTTCGGGGGCCAGGTTGCCTTTTAAAACAGCTATACCGCCTTCTTTACTATAGGGTTTCTTCATGGGCCTAATAACATTATTGTCATAGATCTTAGCCCTGGCAGCTATGGATTTTACGCTTATGCCGCTGACAGTCGGGTTGTCCTGCAGCTTCTCGCGTAAAGACTTCAGAACTCCGGGTATACCGCCGGCATTTTCCAGGTCCTCGAGAAAATATTCCCCGCCCGGCCTTAAATCGCATATCTTAGGGGTCCCGGAGCTGATCTTATCAAACATATCGAGAGACAACTCGACTCCCGCTTCCCTGGCTATAGCTGTCAGATGAAGAACGGTATTTGTAGATCCTCCTAAAGCCATGTCTACAGTGATAGCGTTCGAAAACGCTTTTTTATTCATTATATGCAAAGGCTTTATGTTTTTCTTTACCAGTTCGACCGCGCGGATTCCGCTCTCGAAAGCAATCCTGGCTTTTTTGCTGGAGACAGCCAGGGATGTACCGCATCCGACCAGGGACATACCCATGGTTTCGGTGAGACAACTCATAGTGTTGGCCGTAAAGAGACCCTGACAGGACCCCGCTCCGGGACACGCGTTTGTCTCAAGGCTATCAAGCTCATTTTTTGATATCTGGCCTTTTTTATATCTGCCGACCGCCTCAAAAGTATCGCGCACCAGATCCAGGCGCCTGCCTTTATAATTACCGGTAAGCATGGGCCCGGCCGTAACGACGATGGCAGGAATATTTATCCGCGCCGCGGCCATGAGCATGCCGGGCGTAATCTTATCGCAATTAGTAAGAAGCGCCAGGC
>CAZEGO010000007.1:0-1700 GCA_964511955.1 uncultured Planctomycetia bacterium
AGTGTTAGCGAATATTATTTTGGATGGAGAGGCTCCGAGGCGGAGAACCTGCTTCATCTCTGCGGCGCTTGCTACGTCGAAAGAAGCACCCATCTTCACGAATTCCTTGATTATTTTGGGATTGGGGTTGGCTTTTATGGCATAGTAAGGTGTTGCTTCAGGGAGTGCTTTCCTGAAGCGGTTATATTGCCTCTTAAGTACGGATTTCCTTATGAGCATAAGCGGACTGCCATGCCTTTTAAGGGCCGTTCTTATGAGGGTCTCTATGCCGCCGGTTTCGGATTTAAACTTTTGCGCTTTGCCGCTGGTTTTTTCTTGAGTCATAGGCGTTTAACCTTTGCGACGGGTCCACTAAAAACGTGGTAAACTGCCAGATATCCTCTTCTTTGGGCTTGTTTATGTCGAATTTAGTGAATTTTGTGTTAAGGTTTTTTAAAGGTGTCCAGTCCACAGGCTGCGACACAAAAGGTTTTATATACGGCATCGATATTTTTAGAATTTCCTCATGGTTCAGGTCATCCGGCATAAGGAAACCCCTGTTCGGGTTTTTGATCATCCATATAGCCGCTGCCACTACTGATACCGCCACCTGGAGCGTAGTAGCCTGCTGATGAGGGACAAGCCTTCTTGCCTCGTGAATGTCCAACAGACTTCCGCACCACCAGGACTTGAAATCATGTCCCATAAGTAGCACTCCGAGCTCATCCCGGCCGTCTATTATCTCGTCGCTCATTATCCTTTGTTTTTCCTGAAGCTTAAACTGTCTCATCTCAAGTTCATGCAGGGAATTTATGGCCACATCGGAAGGGCAATACGCGTAATGCACGGTCGGCCTGTATATGACGTTATCCCCTTCGCGTATCGTAAGTCTGTCGGATATACTATAGGCCTCGCCGTGGCGTATGACCATGCCCGTAATCTCTCCGCATGGTACCCATGAACGCACCCAGGTTTTCATTCCTATCGTGCTGAGGCATATTTGATTCCTCGGACCTACTTTATGGAAATATGCGTTTTTTGGCACATAGTGTTCGTGCGTTCCCCAGCCGAGTTCCGCCGGCGCCACGCCCTCTTCAAAAAAACCTTCTATGCTCCACGTATTCACAAACTCGTTTACCTTTTTCGGTTTATCGGTAATCTGAGTGTCCCGCTCGCTTATGTGGATTGTCTTAACGCCTTCCAGATGGGCCAGTCTGGCGAAGTTCTTTTCGCTTAGGTATTTTTCCAGGTCAGACCTTCTAGGGTCATCGGGTTTTTCTTTTATTATTTTCTGAGCTATATCTATGAGCGCGTGTTTGGTGAAATGAGATACCAGTCCGGGGTTTGCTCCATGGTCGACTATGGTGGTGACGGGATTTTTATCGTCCCATTTTTCCAGGGCGTTTTTAATATCCACATGCCTGGAATATAGCGTATACCTGGTTGGGTCGTTTCTTTCGGAATCCTTATAGGGATTCCATTCCTCGACGGATGTATTGACGTACAATACTTTATTGTCTCTACACCATCTTATCATTGCGAGACACTCTATATTCCAGGCAAGATCTATTATCAGGTCACCGTTGCCTACATATTTAGGCAGGAGTTCGGTGTAATTATCCGAAGTTACCCTGTCGCTGACGTAATTCACGCCTTGGTCTAAGGCGTCCTTAACTCGGCGGCGGTTATCTACGAAGTCCATTATAGTTATGTTTTTCCTG
>CAZEGO010000007.1:1710-9012 GCA_964511955.1 uncultured Planctomycetia bacterium
GGAGTTTCAATACAAGCGGAATCGCGCACTGGGATACCGAACCACACCCGATAATCAACAATTTTCCGTTAAATTTCATGAGAAAATCCTCCTTAAAAGTTTTTGATTTTTAAATTCAATTCAGTATAGCATATTTGGATTTATTTGGAAAGAAAAAGTGTTTATATAAAAAATTTTTAATTTGCCCTATGGATAGTATCTATTATAGAATAATAGTGCAACAACTACTCTTTAAAGATAAAGGAATACAAGGAGGAAGCGCATATGAAAAAAAGACAAAAAAGATTTAACAAAAACAATGACATGACGTTTAGATATAAATTGATAGCGGAATTAATGGAAAGAGTTCCCGACGTTATATATTTTAAGGACAAAGAGGGCAGGCTCGTCATGGTGAATAAGGCACACGCTAACGGGCTCGGCCTTAAGCCGGAAGAGGTCATGGGGAAGACCGATTTCGATTTTTTTCCCAGGAAAAGAGCGGAGCTTATGGCCAGAGACGACAGGTATGTTATGGAAACGGGTAAGCCGATAGTGGATAAAGTGGAAAGGGCTACACGGCCGGACGGCGAAGATAACTATGTAAGCACGACCAAAGTACCGCGGTATGATGAGGAAGGCAATATAGTAGGACTTATAGGGATAACCAGGGATATATCCTCCAGGAAATACTCGGAAATAATGAAGCAGGAGAAAGCCCGAATGGAACGAAAGTTCGAGGCTTTGAGGGAATTGAGTGATTTGAAGTCGGAATTTATTTCAGTCGTTTCCCATGAATTGCGCACGCCGCTCGCCATAATAAAAGAAGCCGTAAACCTGATGTATGATGAGATATCGGGCCCGTTAAACGAGAAACAGAAAGAGATACTCGCGAAAACTTCCAACAACATAAAACGGCTTAACAGGATTATAGAAGAGCTTCTGGATATATCCCGAATAGAGAGAGGGACTCTTAAGCTGCATTTCTCATTGATTAATTTCAAAGACCTGCTTAACGATTCATCGGAATTTTTTCGTAACTCCGCTGCGGAAAAAGAAATAGAGCTTAAATATACAATGCCTAAAAAAGAAGTGAATATTTTCGTGGACGCGGACAGGATTAATCAGGTAATCTCGAATCTTATAAGCAACGCCGTGAAATTTACCGAGAAAAACGGAAATATAGAAGTCGAATTAAGGATACTGGAGAACAAGATAAGAGTAGGAGTCATGGATACGGGGATAGGTATAGGCACCGAGGACATGCACAGGTTGTTTGACAAATTCGTGCAGGTCGCGAAAGGAGGCGAAGTCGGAAGAAAAGGCGTCGGGCTGGGTCTGGCGATAGCTAAAGAACTCGTGGAGAAACATGACGGTGAAATCTGGGCCGAGTCAAAGCTAGGGGCCGGTACCAGGATTTATTTTACTTTACCGAGGTTTTATACCTCAAAATCTTTGGGTAAAAATGTGCGCGAGGAAATAAACGCCACATTAAGGAACAGAAAAAAAGTTTACCTGGTCAATTTGGTAATCGTGAACTTCAGAAAGTTTAAAAAAAGTACCCGGGTCGATCCGAGGAATTTATTTAAGGATTTGGGAGCGATGCTCAAATCAAGGGTAAAGATGTTTTCCGGGGAGGGGGACAAAAAAGGCAAAATAGCGTTAAGCGATTATGCCAACGGCGAATGGAGCATGCTTTTTACCGAGGTAAAAAATCCCGAAATAAAGAGGCTGTCGAATTCCATAAAAAGAGAGTTGGTCGATTATGTGAAAAAGAAAAAAATTAAAAACCTCTTTATAAATCTAGGGATGATGCCCTATTCAAAGAAAACAAATTTGAAAAACCGTCAGGAGAACGAAATCGACATAAGGAATATTTACGTGGGTCTTGAGATAAGGCGTTTTGACAGGATAGGGTACAAAAAGGAGATAAAGCTGACTCTGGATGACAATAAAACCGAAACGACCATGGGTGTGGACATTTCGGAAGGGGGCCTTTGCTTTACGACCGAGAGGAAATTCGTTACCAACGAAACGGTCGGAGTAAAGTTTGCTTTTTCAAAGACCGATATGTTCGAGACAAAAGCCAGGGTGGCGTGGAAGAAAGAAATAGCCGAAAGAGCTTACGGAAATTACGCGAATAAGTATAAAGTGGGTCTGGAATTCGTCGATTTTGGAAAAAAAGACAAGAAAAGGCTTTCCGGATTAATCAAAACCGTTTCTTCAAAAAGATGACAACGCTCCCGACATGTGATAAAATTACCTGATTATGAAAATAGGGATGTATTATTCTAACAATGATGTGCGGGTGGAAGAATCGGATACTCCTCATATAGGAAAAGATGAGCTCCTTGTCCGTGTGATGGCAAGCGGCATATGCGGTACAGATGTGGTCGAGTGGTACAGAAGAAGCCGAATACCTTTGGTGTTGGGACATGAAATAGCGGGCGAGATAGTGAAGACCGGAGAAGGGGTTAAGAAATACAGGGCGGGTGACAGGATATCCGCGTCTCATCATGTACCCTGCGGTTCCTGCAGATACTGCGAGATGGGTCATCATAGCGTGTGCGATACTTTGCGCAGGACTAATTTCGACCCCGGCGGTTTTTCCGAATATCTGAGACTACCGGCCATTAACGTAAAAAAAGGAGTTTATAAACTTCCGGACTCGGTAAGCTATGAGGAAGCTACTTTTATAGAACCTTTGGCGTGTGTTATCAGGGCTCAGAAATTGGCCGGATACAGGAAAGGACAGGATTTATTGGTGCTGGGAAGCGGGATATCCGGGCTCTTGCACGTACAACTCGCCAGAGAGCGCTCTTACGGAAAAATTATGGCAACCGATGTCAACGGTTACAGGCTTAAGACGGCCGAAAAATTGGGTGCCGATTACACCATAAATGCCTGTGATAATGTACCCGAGAAGATAAAGAGCCTTAATGAGGGAAGGCTGGCCGATATGGTGATTCTTTGCACCGGAGCGCCCTCGGCGATAAGGCAGGCCTTGAGTTCGGTCGAAAAAGGGGGGACTGTATTATTTTTCGCGTCGACCGAGGAAGGTTTCGAGTTTTCTTTGTCGGTTAACGATTTTTTCTGGAAAAACGAGACTACACTTACCTCGAGTTACGCGGCTAATCCGCAAGAACACCTGCAAGCTCTGGAATTAATAAAAAATAAAAAAGTAAAGGTCAGGAACATGATTACACACAGGCTTCCGTTGCAGGATATACAAAAAGGTTTTAATCTGGTAAAAGAGGCGAAAGAGTCGTTGAAGGTAATAATAGAGCCTAATAATAAAAAATAAACACACCTGCCAAAAAGCGAAACGGATTAATTCGTTCGCCAAAGTTTCGTGGCGGATTCATTAAGGGGGGGCTGATATGGATTGGGGAATGAAAAACAGGTTATCTCGTATAATAAAACCCGAGTCGGGCAGGACAGTTATGCTGGCGGTGGACCATGGCTATTTTTTGGGTCCTACCGGCGGGCTTGAGGAGCCGGATAAAACTATAGAACCTTTACTGCCGCATGCCGATTCTCTCATGCTTACCAGAGGTATTTTACGCAATTCCGTATTGCCCGAAAAGGATATACCAATAGTACTGAGGGTGTCCGGTGGAAACAGCATTCTGGGTGAAGACCTGTCAAAAGAGACTCTCACTGTTTCCGTAAAAGACTCAATAAAGCTGAACGTGAGCGCGGTTGCCTTATCCATTTATGTCGGATCGAAATATGAACATCAGACACTGAGGAACCTCACCTCTCTTATAAATGACTGCGAAGAATATGGCATACCTGTTTTGGCGGTTACGGCTGTCGGTAAAGAAATGACAAGAGACGCCAGGTATTTAAGCCTATCATGCAGGATAGCCGCTGAATTGGGCGCGCATATGGTAAAGACTTATTATTGCGAGGACTTTCAAAAGGTCGTGAAGAGCTGTCCCATACCGGTGGTGATAGCCGGAGGAAAGAAGATTTCGGAAAAGAACGCTCTTGAACTCGCTTATAACGCGATAAATGACGGCGCCGTGGGCGTGGACATGGGTCGTAACATATTCCAGTCGTCCGATCCTGTCGGAATGATAAAAGGCGTGCGCGCGATAGTACACGAGAACCTAAGCGCGGAAAAAGCCTATAAGTCCTTAAATTTAAAATCTTAAGGTAAAACAGAAGGAAAGGGCAATGCTCATGAAGGAGATAAAAAAAGGTCGCCTTGACATCGGAAAATGCTTTAATGATGCGTTCCCGGTTTACAGGAAGAATCTACCTGTCTTGCTGCTGGCAAGTTTTATTTTTATCATAGTCTCTTTTCTTAGTTTTTTTATTTTATCCGGAGTAATGAGCGGCGGATTGTCTTTTATGACGCTCAGGGCCATGAGGAAAGAGGACAAGAAAGTGGACTTAAGCGAGATGTTTCGGACGTTTAATAAGTTTTTACCTATTACAGGGCTTTTTATCATCGAATTGGTGCTTGTGTTATCCGGCTTTGTGCTATTTATAGTGCCCGGGTTTTTGCTGGGTACTATGTGGCTATATTCGATATATCTTATGGTAGATAAAGATACGACGATATTAGATTCCCTGAAGATAAGCTGGAACGCGGTTAGGGTTAAAGGAGTATTGACGAATCTTTTATTGTTGGTTATCTGTGTAATTTTAGGGGGGTCGGGCAGCGTGCCTCTTATAGGATGGTTGTTAAATCTTTTTCTTTTGCCTCTGTCTTATCTTATTGTCGCGGCGGGATATATACAACAGTTCGATGAGGATGATAGGGAGCTAAGCGGGACTCCGGAAAAATAACGGATTTAAAATGAAAATAAAAAAGACAATTTTTAAAGGAAAACTTCTTATCTTGATGTCCGGGCAGGAAAAACTGCCTAACGGGCATAAGGCCGATTTCGAGATAATAAAACATCCCGGGGCTGTTTTGGTCGTGCCCTTTATAACTAAAAATAAGATAGTAATGCTGAGACAGCTCAGACCTGTAATAGATTCCTGGATTTATGAACTGCCGGCCGGGACACTGGACAATAAAGAGTCGTTGATTAATTGCGCCGGGAGGGAGATAGTCGAGGAGACGGGATATAAGGCCGGAAAAATGAAAAAACTTGGAAAAATATTCCCCGTGCCGGGTTATTCTACCGAGAAAATAACCATATTCAAAGCAGAGCGACTGAAAAAAACCCGAAAACTTTCGCAGGACGACGAAATAATACGTGTTTTTACCTTTACGAAAGACAGAGTCAGAAGGCTTTTTAAAAACGGTAAGATAGTGGACGCCAAAACAATATGTGCTCTGGCCTGGTGCGGCTGGTTGTAAAACTTATTTAAACTTTATATATTTGCGTTGACACGGAATGTATTTTTTTATAATCCAGTTTGTTAATAGTTTTATTAAAACTGTAAACCTGCTTGACCGAATTATCGGTTATGTATGAATAAAAATACGATAAAGACTTTTTTAAAAATATCTCTTGCGTTGGGTTCTGTTTATTTATTTTTGGTAAGCATAGGTCTTATGGGGGCCGCGTTTAAGGGATTCGGCAAAGAATTCGCTGAAAATCTTATACAGGCCACGTCCAATCCTTTCATCGGATTATTCATAGGTATTCTTGCTACCAGTATAGTACAGAGTTCTTCCACCACCACTTCGATAGTAGTCGGTATGGTCGGTTCTCAGGTAATTACCATAGGTAACGCCATACCTATTATAATGGGCGCCAATATAGGCACCACCGTTACCAATACACTTGTTTCATTGGGGCATATAACCAGAAAAGAAGAATTTAAAAGGGCCATTACGGGGGCCACAGTTCATGATTTTTTCAACATAATATGCGTGTCTATACTCTTTCCTTTGCAGCTTTATACGGGCTTTTTGGAAAAATTCGCCGCTAAGCTGAGTTCTCTTTTTGCGAGAGCCGGAGGGATAAAATTCACAAGTCCTGTCAAAGCGGCCACTAAACCGTTAATTCACTTTGTTGAAAATCTTTTTACAGGCACAGGTTTGGACGATACGATTGTACATATTATGTTATTAATATTTTCCGTCGTCCTTTTGTTTTTCTGCCTTTATTTTATAGTCAAGACGATGAAGTCGCTCGTTATCGGAAGAGTGGAGATAATGCTTAACAATGTATTGGGAAGACACGCTGTTCTGGTTGTACTCTTCAGCATTATTTTTACGGCTATTGTGCAAAGCAGTTCCATCACAACGGCATTGACCGTCCCCATGGTGGCTTCCGGTATATTGACGGTAGAGATGGTCTTTCCCATTGTGCTGGGCGCGAACGTAGGAACTACCATTACGGCCATACTGGCTTCTTTCGCCACCGGTAATATAGCCGCCATTACTGTAGCTTTTGCTCATTTCTTATTTAATGTCATAGGAGTTTTGGTCATATTTCCCATAAAACCTTTCAGGCGTATTCCTCTGTTTTTGGCAAAAGGCGTGGGGAGACTGGCTATGAAAAAAAGGCGATATGCATTAATTTATACTTTTTGCCTTTTCTTTCTGGTGCCGGGTTTGCTCGTTTTTATATCAAGATTTTTTAAATAAAGAAAGGGGATGGAATCATGTTTAAGAATCTGCTTAATTTCTGGAAGGGCAAGGATTTTTTAAGTAAAGTCCTGGAGGAATTCAAGGACATGCTGGAAGGTACTCATAGCATGTTCGATTCCGTTTGTAAAAGATTGATCTATAACGAAGAGCAGGACAACCTTGAACAGGAAATTTACGAGATAGATAAAAAAGTGAACACACTGCAGAAAGACATAAGGACAAGAGTCGTCGAGCACCTCTCCCTTCAGCCATGTGTGGACGTGTCAACCTCGTTGCTTCTTATGAGTGTAGTTAAAGACGCCGAGCGTTTGGGAGATTATTCCAAGAACCTGCTGGAAGTAGTCAGTTTTTTGCAAAAACCGATAGATATAAATACTTACAAGGGGTTGTTCGGTGACCTGGATAAGAAAATATCCGAGCTTTTCCTCGAGACCGAGAAAGCCTTTATCGAATCGGACGAAAAAAGAGCCAGGAAATCCTGGGATTACGAGAGAGAAGTCAAGAAAAGAGCGAATGAAATACTGGCTAAAGTCGTCAAGAGCGATTTATCGGTCAACGAAGCGGTCTGTTTCGCGCTCATAGCAAGATACTTTAAGAGGATTTCGGCCCATCTTACCAATATCGCGACATCCGTGGTGCTTCCCCTGAGCGATTTGGATTATTTCGACGAGAAAAGAAGACCGGGAGCGCAGGTATAATCACGTTCTTAACTGTTTTTCTGCGTCTATGATATCCCTGTTTATAAGATAGACGGCCTTTTT
>CAZEGO010000007.1:9022-10964 GCA_964511955.1 uncultured Planctomycetia bacterium
TTTTTAACCCTGTCCTTGAAGTCGAGGGAGGAAGGTGTGTCGAGTATTTCACGCAATATCTGTATAGCCATCCTGAAATATCTTATTATCTCTCCTTCGTCCGAGTCGGTATACCGCAGTATAGAATCGAATTCATGGTTGCTCATCCATGCCTCTATGCATTGCGTGAGATTAAAATGGAAAGATTTGCTTACGGGAGTTATCCCCAATTTTTTTTCTGTCCTCTGGACACGGTTTAGTATTCTCTCGGTTACTTTGCTTAGATACTTTGTCTTGCCTGAAAGAGGCGCCATGCGGCTGTTTTTTCGCGGTTCGAAGACCAGCGCGGTTGCCATGACACCCAGTTCAACCGGCGAAAGATTATCTAATACTCCTTGTTCATAGAGCTCGGAAAGAGAAAGCTCGTACCCGTATATTTTCTGAGCGAAAAATCCCTTTTCCGTAACCGTATTCTTTCTTATGTAGCCCAACTCTTTAAGGATTTTGACTTTCGCGTGCATAAGTTCCACGGCTTTTCTTCTCATACGGTTTTTGGCCTGGAAGTAATGGAACGAAAGAGGATAGATGTCATAAATTTTTTCCCCGTATCTTTCGTAGAGGTTTAATATCGTACCGTACGAAGCGTTAAAACGACTCCTTACCTTTTCGGGGTCTCCGTATATGATTCTTTTAAGTTCATGGAAAGACGTGTATCTCGGATTCACCCTGGAATACACGAATCCTTCTTTGTCTATCCCGCGTCTTCCGGCCCTGCCCGCCATCTGATAGAAATCCCTTGTCTTTAAGGTGTCGAAAGACTTGCCGTAAAACTTTCTGAGTTCATCGAATATAACGCTTCTCGCGGGCATGTTTATGCCCAGTGCGAAGGTTTCCGTGGTAAATATGACTTTCAACAGCCTGCTGGTAAACAGGCATTCCACTACTTCCTTAAGCGTGGGGAGCATTCCGGCATGATGGTAACTCACTCCTTTTTCTATAAGGCTTCTCATGGATTGCGCTCCGTTGTCTTGGGAGAGATCATACTTTTCGCACAGGTCGTCATACATTGTCGTTATGTTTTTTTTCTCGTTACTGTTCAGGAAATCAAATCTTACCATTTCGTCCGCCAGGTATTCGCATCTGCGCCTCCCGAAAGAGAAGTATATGCACGGTAATTTATCCGTCTCATACAGATGCTTTATGAGAGAAGTTGTCTTGTTGGGATTATGGTACCGATGGCCTCTGTCTCTGTAATAAGCTTTCTTGACGCGGTGAATGTTATCGAGTATATTTCCGGCTGCCTGAAAGAAAAAATGAAGAGGTACAGGGCGTTTATTTTCCTGTACTATTTTCAGGGGTCGTTTATGTATGCCCGTGAGCCAGGAGGAGAGTTCGTCTATATTTGGTATAGTAGCCGAAAGTGCGAGGACTTTCATGCTGTTCGGCATGAACATAAGCGATTCTTCCCATACGCTCCCTCTCTCATAGTCGTCTATGTAATGGACCTCGTCGAATATTATCCAGGAGTAGTTTTCCAGGTCCGATTTCTGCTCGAGTATTTTATTACGGAAAATTTCCGTGGTCATTATAAGGATAGGTGCAGAGGGGTTTATGCTGACATCGCCGGTAAGTATACCTATTTTGCCGCTGAAATTTTCTTTAAAATCCCTGTATTTTTGATTGGACAGGGCTTTTATGGGGGCTGTGTATATAAGTTTTTCGTTTTTTGTAAGGCAGTCTTTTATTATATATTCCGCGATTACGGTCTTTCCGGCACCCGTGGGCGCGGAAACCATAACAGAATAACCCTGCTCTATATAATCTATGGATTTTTTCTGGAATTCGTCATAAATCATAATTCCATTCTAAAGCATTAACGATCCATAAGCAACGATTAACTTAAAATGCAAATCCCGCGCACCAATTGCACGTTTCGGGTAATACCCGAAACGTGCAATTGGTT
>CAZEGO010000007.1:10974-23580 GCA_964511955.1 uncultured Planctomycetia bacterium
ATGACTTGAAAATAGTCTAAATGTAAGTATATAATGGTTTAAAAGGAGGATATGATGAAATTTTTGGATTTGGTAAAGAAGAGGAATAGTGTCAGGAATTATTCATCCAGGCCGGTTCCGGGGGAAGTTATAGAGAGGTGCCTTGAAGCCGCGCGCTTATCGCCCTCGGCTTGTAATGCCCAGCCATGGTCGTTTATTGTCGTGGCAGATGCGGCACTCAGGAAGAGAGTTGCTGAGGCGGCATTCGCGCCGCCCTATAACCTGAATACCTTTGCCGCTAAAGCGCCCGTACTTATAGTGGTTGTTACGGAGCGTACTAAATACGTTACAAGGGTGGCCGGATATTTCAGGGGTATACAATTCTCGCTTGTGGACGTGGCTATAGCCTGCGAACATCTTGTGCTTCAGGCCGCGGAAGAGGAAGTGGGAACCTGTTGGCTTGGATGGTTTAACGAAAAAAGAGTAAAAAAGATTCTTAATATCCCTAAAAGAAAAAAGGTCGACATAATTATAAGCATGGGGTATCCGGAGAAAAAAGAAGAGAGAGAAAAGACCAGAAGGCCGATAGAAAAAATAAGACGCTATTTATGATGACGGAGTTGTGCGTCTATTATATTAGTTTTGTTTTTTGAGGTAAGAGTGAGGAATGTTTTTCTTTTTATCGGATTTTCTTTTACCGCTTTCCCGTTTATGGAAATCTTAGCCAGCCTGTATTTACCAAAATCCAGCCTATCCTGATTAAGATAGTTTACTTTTATTTTTCTTCCTGCAAAATAAGTCGAAACGGAAACCGTTTTAGATTCCGAAAATTGTTCTTTAACTAGCCTGGGTTTTATGTGTAAATCCCCGGATTTTCCTTTTATGCCGAATACTAACGTCAGAAGAGTGAGTATGTACCAGCTTGCCGAACCCGTGAGGTAATGATACAGGCCTCTTCCGTCCGAATTAAAATACTCGGGTAATCCCGGATAAATTTTGCTTAATTTTGTGTTCAGGCACATCTTATAAATAGAATTCAATATCTCGAATCCTTCCCGTGCAAAATTTTGTTTATAAAGGGCATAAGCCAGCATGACGTTCATATGGCTGAAAAAAGCGCCGTTTTCTTTTTCACCGTAAGCGAAACCGAACGCCCTTCCGAGGTCAGGATATATTTCACCGAAATCCGTGTTCAATCTGAAACCCCCAAGGTTTTTATCCCATAGAAATTTTTTTATGCTCCGATAGCACTTTTTTATATGGTCCGGACCGGCTATGCCGCTCATAATAGGGAAGACCTGTCCGGTCAAGGTCATGCGCACGCCTTTTTTATTTTTCCCCTCGACGCGCCTCCCTTTATTATCGTAATATCCGTTGAAGAATTCATGTCCCGATTTCAGTTTCAGCCATTCGTTTTTCAGTATATTCGAGCTAAGGCGCTTTATCTTCTTTTTTAAATTTCTGATTACGTGTTTTTTGTAGTTTATCTTCTCTAGTATCTCCGCCAGCTCGTTCAGATTCTGGACGTAAGCCGCTGTAAAAGCCACGCTTTCGCCTTTTTCGCCTGCCATGTCGAGCCCGTCGTTCCAGTCGGCGTCTTCGAGCCGGAAGCTTCCGTGTTGTCCGATTTTCCTGAAAGGTCTTTCGTGTTGTTTGAGTATATGTTCCAGTATGGTACCCTTTTTCGGGCTTTCGAAATAAGGGACTTTTTTGAACAATATATCATAGTCGCCTGTCTGGTTAATGTATAAATTCAGGGTCTTAAAAGGCCAGAGACCATGATCCATCCAGGTTCTTGACATGTTGTTCCTGTCGGATATAAACTCGCCGGGACTTTTACCTATTATCGTGGCGTTGGAACCGTCGGGTCTTATACCTCCGAAATTGTTAATCAGCGTGTCCTTTGCCCGGGAAGGGTCGGTTAACAGCAGGGTCAGGCAGTCCTGCCACAAATCGCGCCATCCCCTGCCGCCTCGGCCGTAGTCGAAATCCGGAAGAAAAGAACATCCGAAAATTTTACGCAGAGACGGCTGTAATGTCACCCACTTTAACCATCTGTCAAAATCTTTTTCGTGCGTGCGAAAGGATAGTGAATTTATTTTTTCTCGCCAGTAAGTTTTGTTTTCCGCCAAAGCTTTTTCGAGTTTCTTCAGGGAGTCGAATTTTTTGAATATTTTTTCCGGAAGGTGCCTATCGTCGGATATACCCATTGCCAGAATGTATTTTTTAGATTTGCCCGGCTGTAACTTTATAGATTTAAATCTTATGGCTCCCATTGCTTCTTTGCCGTCTCTTTTTAAAGGCCCTTTTTTATATGTAGAAATATTATTGAACACGGCCTCGGGGTTTTCAAGATTTCCGGATTCGCCGCAGAATTCGACAACGGTCGGGAAAGAGCCTATCGGAGCGCTGCCGTTGTCTTCACACCCCAGCACAAAATACGAGACGGTGTTTATTTTATGTCCCCCTTCGTCGAAAACCATGGTGGGCGTTATCGTAACGCCGTGTTCTGTCAATTTCACCCGGTTAAGCAGGGCACTGCAATGTCTGTGGTCGCGCAGCCTGTTAGCAGAACGGCCGTAAATGGGTACGGCAGCCGTGGGAATGATATCCCTGGTCTTTTTAGAGATATTGGTGATTTCGACCGTCATTATTTCCGTGTCACAGCCGTTTACCGGAACAAAGTTCAGGAACTCGGATTTAATGCCGATTTTTTTATTTAACCTTATGGATTTATGCCAAAGAGGACCCGCTTCTACCAGGGATCCGGTCACTTCCCCGGAAGCCGGGGAATACGGCCCCGAGCCTTTAACGTACACCCAGAAGTTTCTGCCGTATCTTGAATCATGCAGATCCTCGGTGGTAACCGGGGGAGTGAGAAAACTTTCCTGACTTTTCTTTATATCGCCGCGTAGCGAAGGAGTGATGGATGAAAGCACGCCCATCTCACTCCCCAGCGGAAAATAAAGCCTTCTTATCCTGTGGGGATTTTTGGCTACAAATGTTCCGCTGTCCTCAAGGAATTTCCACAACTTTTCGTTTTTCATGAACAGCTTACCACCTCTCCCAGTGAAGGACTTCTTTCAGGTTTTTTTTAGCTTTGGGTTTGTGAGCAGTTTTCGGATAGCCTACGGAAATCATGCTGACCAGTTTATTACCTTCGGGAACCCCTAAAATTTTTCGTATATCGTCCGCGTAATCTTTCTTATCGCCTGCTATCCAGCATCCTCCTAATCTCATAGCCTCTATAGCGAGAAGCATATTCTGAGTAGCGGCGGAACAATCCTCGATGTAATACTTGGTGTCTTTGGAGAATACGGCTATAAGGCAGGATGCATTTTTTATAAACGGTCCGTTGGGACACATACCGCATATCTTATCCATAACTGTCTTGTCGTATGTCACCAGGAATTCCCACGGTTGTTCGTTTCTGGCGGTGGCCGCGAGATGCCCGGCGTCTATTATCTTTTCTACCAGTTCTTTTTCGACTTTCCTGTCGGAATACTCACGTACGCTTTTTCTCTGTCTCAAAGCTTCGAATATTTCCATGGTTTTCTCCTTATGGTTTCAGGAACCCTAATTCCTGTTCAGGCTCGATGTGAATCTCCTTATTTTTCTTATGCTCTCGACGTAATTGGGGGCCAGGAGGTCGGGGAATATGCTTTTATTGTGCCATAACGGATCCATTCCTTTCTCTATTATCCCGGATTTTAGCAGCATTTTATAATCTTTTGTTCCCGGGATAGGGGAGTAAGAAGCCAATATTGCTTTGGCACCAAGTGAATTTATAAAGAGTATGTCTTTCATTGTCTTGTCTATATCAAGCCAGCCCGCTCCTATCAGTATGTAAACGCCCAGATCGTTTTTACCGAAGCCCGCTTCCCTCAAATTTCTCAGCGCTTTTTTCAAATCGTTATTGGTCACTTTTCCGCCCGTAAATTCCTGAAGTTCCTCATCGGAGGTTTCAAGAGAGAGCCTCAGATCGCGGAAGTTCGCTTTTTTGAAGAGATCGGCGAGCTCCTCGTCCATGTACTTGGCGTGAAGGCCGTTCGGTGTATGAAAAGTGAATCTTTTTCCGGAAGCTACTACCATTCTCAGGAATTGTTTTACGCCTTTTGAATTCTTATAAGTAAGAGCATCGTCGTAGAAGACAAAATTTTTTGTTCCAAAAGTCCTGTCGTAATGCATTATTTCCTCAAAGAGGCTTACCGGATTTTTCATCACGAACCCGGGACACAATATTCTCGAGGCGCAGTACGTGCACCTGAAAGGGCATCCGCGGGTAAGCTGTACGGGGAGCATTTCTTTTTCCGTCAAAAGGTCATATGCTGGATAAAAATCTTTTTCGAGAAATATTTTTTTCTCCAGATAATCGCCTTTCCAGATAATATCCGCTCCGCTTGTTATGGACGCATGCTTATGACAGAGTGAGGCGTAGATACCGCCGAGTATAATAGGGGCGTTCTCGCAGCGTTCTCTCAGTATTTTTACGGCCAGATGCACTCCGGGATACCAGTAAGTCATTCCCGAAGTTATATATATCTCGTCTACGTCACCGATCTTATCCAGCCTGGAGTGAAATTCGGAAACGGATATCCCGTACCTGTTATAGGGCCTTTTGATGTGGGAGAGTATATAAGGTTTATCCGTTTTTTCTTTTTTTATTTTTGAAAATCCGTTTACGTCTTTCTTCTCGAAACATCCATCGAGACAGTCCACCAGGAAAACCCTGTTGCCGCGCCTCCTCAGGTGTTCGCCTATACGCAGTAAACCCACGGGTTTTATACCGAAATCATAAGCCGCGAAATCGAATATCCATGGGTTTACCAGAAGAGATTTTTTCGCCATTTTAAAACATTACCTCCGGAGTGGATTTGACGTCTTCGCTTACGTTAAAATATGTTCTCGGTTCCGTGAGCCCTCTGAGACCGCTGAAGAAACCCCCCAATATCGTTCTTCGATAGCCGTTAAAAGCCTTTACGGCATTGTTGTACCTCATCCTTTCGACCGCTATTCTGTTTTCCGTTCCTTCCAACTGCGCCTGCAGGCTTAAAAAATTCTGGTTAGCGTTTAACTGAGGATAGTTTTCCGAGACAAGAAGAAGGCGTGAAAGAGCGTTAGTCAGTGAATTAGCGGTTTCGATTTTCTGTTCACGGGTCGTAGCATTGGCCCATTGACTCCTCAGCTCGGTCACTCTTTCAAGGGTTTCTCTCTCGTGTTCCATATAGCCTTTGACGGTATTCACAAGATTGGGTATCAGGTCGTTCCTTCGTTGCAGTTGATTCTCCACCTGGGCCCAGGCAGCGTTAACCTGTTCGTCCAGCAGAACAGGAGTATTTAGATTATTGATAAACGACCCGCCTATAATAAACAATACTAAAACAACAACACCTATTATAATCCAAACCTTATTCATGCTGCACCTCCGATTAACTATTGACCATATCCTACGCCGGGGATGGGACATGGTCAAGATATGGTTGCTTACCAACTGCCTGATGCGCCGCCGCCTCCCGACAGGCCTCCGCCGAAGCCCCCGAATCCTCCGCCGAAGCCCCCGGAGTTTCCCCTGGGGCCTCCGCCGTACCAATAGCCACCGCGTCTTCTGTGTAAGCCCGGTATAAGGAAATACCACCAGAAGAAACCCAGCCTCAGGCTAAGGAATATTATAATGATAAACAGAGTAAAAATAAAATTAATTATTGTTTCAAAAAGAGAAGGCAGTTCGGGCATGGGTACGTCAACGGGAAAGGTATTGAGTTCTTCAAAGCTGACATTATATTCCCCGGCTATTAATCTGATTATACCGAGAGCCCCTTTTGTTATGCCTTCGTCGAAGTCGCCCGCTTTAAAAGAAGGGGTTACATAATCCTGAATTATTACTTTTGCCAGCGCGTCGGGTATGGCGCCTTCGAGGCCGTAGCCCACCTCTATGCGCATTTTGCGGTCTTTCATGGCTATGAGGAGCAACACACCGTTATCTTTACCTTTTTGCCCTATGCCCCATTTCTCGAATAACCTGACCGCGTAAGTCTCTATGTCGAGGGGGTATGTCGAACCAACGGTCACTATGGCCAGCTGGGCGGTCGTCATCCTTTCAACCTGTGATATAAGAGACGACAGAGCTGATTCGGTAGGCCGGGAAATTATGTTCGCGTAATCGTTTACGTATCCGCTGTATTCGGGAATCCGGGATTGCTGCGCGCCGGCTGAAAAAGACAAAAATAAGACAACGAGGACTACCGATATCGGAAAGATTTTTCTCATAATGTATCCACTATGGCGGAAAGTTTTTCTATTTCATTCAGGTATTTTTCAAAAAATATTTCTATATCCTGTCCCGAGATCTTCTCGTCGTTGGTCTTGTCCTTTAATATGGCAATGAATACGGTTTTGTCCAGACCGAAAGAATCGCTCAGATTTAACAGGGCCCGTTCTTTATTTACCGGTGGTTTCTGTCCTTTCAGCCTGAGAAGAGCCCTGAAAACGGGGATAAGAGAGGTAAGGGATTCTTTCATCAGAGCTTCCACGCCTTTTTTTCTCAAGCCCACCTCAAGATAGGCTTCCCGCAATCTTATGATTTTTCCTTTTATCTCCCGCTCGCAGGACAACCGGAGATGGTTCTGTTTTATTGATATCTCAGCGAATATATCCTGTCCGTAAAGGAGTATATGGTTTTCTTTTATCTCAAGGAACTCTACAGGAAAAGCATCTTTGGATGTCTCTACGTGGCCGACTGACATAAAAAGGGGAGCAGTTATTTTTTTATTTATCCCCCGGTTCACAATCTTAAGGGAGGATTTAAGTACCCTGAAATCAAGATTTTTTAAAATTATCACCAGATTTATGTCGGATTTTCCGGGTACGTAAAATTCTCCCGTGGCGCTGCCGTAGAGGACGACGGAAAGTACGTTATCTTTATGTATAGCTACGATTTTTCCCAGATAAGGCTCAATAAATTTTTTTACGTCCGGGCGGACGGCCTCCAGTTTAAAATCTCCCATAATTGCTCCTTTATTTTGGTTTATTCCGGATTGTTTACATTATATTAACACGTAGAAAAACGAATGGCAAGGTCAAACAGGCTATAATCGTCCCTTATCTTTACAATGTCATATCTTCATGCTATTCTATTTATATAATGAAGATAAAACTGTTTATAATAGCGACCGCAATAACGCTTTGTTCTCTGTCTCAGGCGAGAGCGGATATCGTTTACCTGAAGAACGGACGCAGTCTGGAGGGCCTTATAACTGACGAGAGCGAGGATACCGTAGAGCTTAACCTGGGGTTCGGCTTTGTGAAATTCAGAAAGTCGGAAATCAAAAAAATAAAACGGTCAGATGAAGAAGCGGAAAAAGACATAAAAGCAGAATGGGAACGCCGGAAAATTCGTCAGAAACAAAGGAGGCTCGAGGCCGAGCGAAGAAAATTAGAGGAAAAGATAAAAAAAGAATTTGAGCCCAAAGAAGTAGGTTTTGCCGAAATAGGAGACCATATAATAGTGAAAGCTCTTATCAATAAAAAAGTCAATGCCAGGTTGTTATTGGATACCGGGGCCACTACTATTTTATTGTCGAATGAAATAGCCGAAAAACTCAATATAGACACCGGAAAGAGAAAGGCTGACACTATAAAAGTACAGATAGCGGACGGCCGAAGGATAGACGCTACTTACGTCATACTCGATAGCGTGAGCGTGGAAGGCGCGGGCGCCAAAAACGTAGGCGCGGTTATATTGTCCGAAGGCGAGGAAGTGGAAGGGCACGACGGTTTATTGGGAATGTCTTTTTTAAACAGATTTAATTTTCAGATAGACACCGTGAATAAAAAATTAATATTAAACAAAAGGAAGGAATGATATGAAAAGATTATTCATCCCGGACAACTTTTTTTATAAAAAGATATCAAGGAAAAATTTTATAAAATCATGCGCAGCCTGTCTGGGGGGAATAGCTCTGAGCGGAATTCTACCCGGGCGGGTATTCGCGGCGGATATCTCGAAAGGAAGAGCCGGAAAGAATGTTTCTACGGCGCATGATTTGACCGCGGTAAAAGGCGATGACCCTTATCGGATAACGGTTAAAGCGGTAGATGCCCTGGGGGGTATGGGTAAATTCGTAAATAAAGGGGACAGAGTAGTCATAAAGCCCAATATGGCCTGGGACAGATCTCCCGAGCAGGCAGGAAATACTAATCCTCTCGTTATGGCCGCGCTGGTGGACATGGCCTTTCAGGCGGGCGCCGGAAGGATAAACGTATTTGACAGGACATGTAACGATGAGAAAAGATGTTATGATAACAGCCGGATAGCGTCTACGGTCAAGGACAGGGGTGCCAATGTCTATTTTGTGGATGACTGGAATTTCGTTAAGGCCAGATTCCCTTATAAAAGCCCGATGGAAGATTGGCCGGTTTACAGGGACGCGCTGGAATGCGATGTCTTTATCAATGTTCCCATTGCCAAACACCATGGTCTGACCGATCTTACGCTTTCCATGAAAAATCTTATGGGCGTGTGCGGCGGTACAAGAGGATTGATACATAATAATATCGGCTTAAAACTGGCCCATCTCACCGATTTTATAAAACCCGAGCTAACCGTAGTCGACGCTTACAGGGTTCTTCTCAGGAACGGGCCGAGCGGCGGGAACCTTGCCGATGCAGAGAAGCGAAAGACGGTTATAGCCGCCACCGATTCCGTATTGGCGGATTCTTACGCGGCCGACCTTATGGGAAGAGATCCACTCTCGATAAGCTACATAAAAGAAGCCGTGAAAATGAATCTCGGCAGCCATGATCTGCGGAATTCCGATATACTGACACTTACAACCTGACGGGAAGTGTAATTTGAGAAAACTTGTCGTTCTTAGAAGGTTTTCACAGGTTTTTTTCTCACCCTTTTCATGTACATACTCTGGTCCACTACCTATCCCCTGAAAGGATTACTGCCGCCGGAAACTTTTTTTCACACAAACCCGCTTATAGTTATAATTACATCGATAAGCGAAAGGATAATACTTCCGGCTTTCATATTCATCGTGCCCATGATGCTTCTGACTCTTATTCTCGGAAGATTTTTCTGCGGATGGGTCTGTCCGCTGGGATCCATAATAGATTTCACGGGCAACATGAAAAGAAAAAACACCTATTTAGGAGAGGAAAAGAACAGATTGCTTCGCAGAGTGAAATTTTACGTGCTGGGAGCTGTTTTTACGGTCGCCTTACCGGGAGTTCAGATAGCATGGATATTCGATCCTATGGTTATAACCGCAAGGTTCACATCTCTTAATCTCATACCTGCCGTTACGTTAAGCCTGGACAGGACATTCATATTTTTCATTAAAAAGCTGGACTATTATACGCCTTTATATGATTTTTACCGCGGCCTCAAAACCTCTTTTCTGGGGATAGAAGTCTATACTTTTGCTCATTCCACAGTCATATTTATTTTTTTTCTGGCGATAGCACTTTCGACAATTAAAGCAAAGAGACTATGGTGCAGGTCGATCTGTCCGCTGGGCGCTATCTATGCCTTTCTGGCGCGTTTCGCGTTTTTGGACAGAATAACGGACGGTTGCGTGGACTGCGGAAAGTGTATTAAAAACTGCCGGATGGACGCTATAAAGAAGGGCAATAGTTATTTAAAGGGTGAGTGCGTACTTTGTATGGATTGCGTATATGACTGTGCTCCTTCGGCGGTGAGGTTCGGCGGAAAGAAGCCCGAGAGAAAAAGAGAAAGCCCCGGGGCCATAAAAAGGCGGGATTTTATGTTTATTCTTTTTTCCTCTTTAATGGCTATGGGTTTCAGGGAAAAAAGGAGGCAGGGAGTAGGGACAGGTGTCATAAGGCCGCCTTCGGCTTTAAGGGAAGAGGATTTTCTGGACAGGTGTATCAGATGCGGTAATTGTATGAAAGTCTGTATAACTAACGGACTGCAGCCTGTCATATTCGAATCCGGACTGTCCGGCGTATGGACACCTAAATTAATACCGGAGACCGGATACTGTGAGTATAACTGCACGCTTTGCGGGAACGTGTGCCCTACGGGTGCCATTCCTCGTCTCTCGCAGGAACAGAAAAAAACAGCCAAACTCGGGACAGCGAAAGTGGACCGTTCCATATGTATAGCCTGGGCTGACGATCAGGAATGTCTGGTGTGCGAGGAACACTGCCCGGTGCACGATAAGGCTATTAAGATAATATCCGAGAAGAAAGGATCGAAAGAAATATTAAAACCCTATGTGGTGGATTCCCTGTGCGTAGGGTGCGGGATATGTCAGAACAAGTGCCCTGTAAGGCCGGAAAGGGCTATCAGGGTATCACCGCGCGGGGAGCGCAGGACGTGAGTTCAGCCCTTTCCAGAAATGCCTGTCTTCCATGCATAGATAAACTTTTAATTTTCCGGAGTATGCGAAAAGATTATCGAGCATAAAATTATATATGTCTTTTCTTATTCGGGTGGGGTAGCGCAGTTTTCCGTCGAATCCTTTTAAGAGCTCGCCGTCCAGTATTTTATTATCCGGGAACCGTGTTTCTATTACCTGTTTAACGCCCGGGTTGAATCTCAGGGTACCCACGCTTATCCAGGCCACATCTTCCGGTTTTACGGCTGCGAAAAGAAGGTCGATCACTTTTTTGTATTCCCTTTGCCACCCCTTAAAATATATTACCGGGTCGAAATGAAAGCCCAGTTTATAACCGGCGTCCGAGCATTTTTTCGCGCGTCTGAGCCTTTCTTTGAGGGAAACCGTAAGAAATTCATTTTCGTTTATGATTTTACGGGGGTTTAATGACCACGATACCACTATATTACCCGCGTGAGATGTCTTCAGGAGTCCGTCGATGTCCGCGCTTTTTGTTTTAAACTCGAAACTCACATCCGGGTGTTTTTTGAAAAAATCTATTATAGGAGGCGAATATTCGGTGATCCGGTCCAGCATAAGCGAATCAGAAAACTCTCCGGTGCCTATGCGCATGCCCGGTTTTTTATAAGACGAAAAACTATCGAAAAATCCGTCCAGGTTGGAAGGGAATATCAGGCCGGGTGAGTTTACGTATTCCTGCAGATAACAGTAGCTGCACTCGAACATGCACCCGAAACTCAGGTTAAATATATGATAGCCGCACCGGACAGCGCCCTGCGTACAGGGACATTTTTTGAAGAAATCATAATTTTCATAGGTTATAAAAACCGTTTCGCGCCTTTTATTGTAATTCTTTATATCGTAGGATTTTTTTTGTTTTAAATATTCCTTCAGTGAGGGTATTTGATTAAAATTAGCTTCGGGAAATGCATTCCTTAAGCGGCGCGCCAGGGATGAAGAAGAGACTTTTTTCTCCGCAAAAATTTTTTTTGGGTAAAATTCTTGCGTGCCGATGTCGGCCGAAAGGGACTTGTCTATTTTGAGCTTAGGCAGGTATGCCCCGTCTGTTTCCCCGTCAGGGTAAGCCGAGGGAAACCTCCTTTTCAGGAGTTCTTTTTTGAGGCGAGCGAAGTCTCGAACGTCGTAATCTTTCAGGATAATCTCGGGGGAGACGTTTTCTCTTTTACCTATCTCGTACAGCAGCCTTTTTATTTCCTGTTTTTTATTGCGGCCTAAGAGAGAGAGTTTTTTATGAAGTCGCATAATAAAACGGGCGCGGATTTTACGGAGGAAAGCAGGTTGGTTTTGTCCCTGCTGTCCATTTCTTCGTAAAAAGGTTTTTGATGTATTATGTCGTTTACATAAAAGAGTGCTATTGCTTTTTTTCCGGCATGACGGGCAGCCGAAAACAGGGCCGAACATTCCATATCCACTATTTGTACGTTTTTCTCCCTAAAAAAATCAACATAACCCTCTTCCAGCTTAATGGATCCGAGAGTCGCGCAGTTCACCTTAACGCACGCTTTGTTCGCGCTCAAAAAATTATTCGTTAATCCAGCGTCAGCCCGGAATTCCCCGATACCGTTTTTTTTCTCTAAAAGCATGTCGCTGAAACTTTCCCAGCCAAACGCCCGTTCCGGAACGACGAGGCTCCCTATATCCAATCCCCAGTTTTGTTCTATGAGTCCGCAGGAGCCAAAGGCTACAATGTTCCGGCATTCCGTGTTTTTAAGGTATAATACGGCATCACCGAGAAGGCCCGCTCCCAGACCCGTATGGATAAGGGTGAAATTTTCAGCTTTACCGGCCCCGTATAATTTACCGCGCGAAAAATCCTCGACGCCGAACCATCCCAAAATCTCTTTTTTTATAAGAGGAAGAAGGACACACGTCTTTTTAACATCATCGGTTTTTATTCCGAATAATTTTAAAAATGTACTCATAAAAATCATCTTAGCGGTACAATCCGAGCAGGTCAGATCATGCCGGTTTAATCGGTTATGTTTTTAAGGTTATAGTCTGTGCTTCCTATGCCTTTTTCCCGGGCGTATTCGAACATTACCTTGTGCGTGTCTTGTCCCTGAGCCTTTACGATTACGTCCTCTTTTTTACCTTTGTTGATAAGATCTACCGTGGCCTTATCCAGAGCCAGGGGATCTTTGGATACGAGGATTCCTATGTCATCGCAGATAATTTTGTCGTTTTTATGTGAGATGCAATCACATTCTTTTGTCATGTCCAGCGCGAAGTTTATAAAAGT
>CAZEGO010000008.1:0-22065 GCA_964511955.1 uncultured Planctomycetia bacterium
AAAAAAAATAGAAGGCCGTGAACCGGATAAAAAAGAGCGGATAACTGATGCCTGGGTCAGAATACCAATTTTACCACTATAACTATAGGAGACAATGGCGTGACCGGAGCAGGAGATGTTGCTGGTACAGCAACCGGCACCATTACTACTACAGGTATAGTAAAAAGCACTGCCGGAAGCGTGTCCCTTACCGGAGGAGATGATATAACTCTCGGAGCCGCAGTATCAGCCGACGGTACAGGCAGTACTGTTACTATAACTAAGAGCGGAGCAGGAGAAGCTGATATAGCTGTTAATTCCACGATTGATACTCATGGTACAGATGGCACTCTTACTATATTAAATTCAGGTACTGCTTCAAGTTCTGATATAACCATAGCCGGAGCTCTTACTACGGTAGACGGTAATGTGGATATAGATACTTCAGGCGGACGTATAGATGTAGATTCTGCCATAAGCGCGGGTAATAGCGGGACAGTTAATATATATGCCGACGGAGCCGCGGATGGAGACCTGGATATAACCGAGGCTATTACTACTGTTTCCGGAAATGTAACTTTAAGGGCAGATGATGATGTGACTTTAAGTCACGCTAATGCTGATGTCACAACAACATCAGGTAATATCACTATTACAGGAGACGTGTCGACTGACCAGTCAGGTGTGGTTACCATGGCTGCCGGATCAAAGGCCTTGACTTCCAACGGTGATATAGATGTAGATGCCGACGGGATAGTAACAGTGGGTGAATTAGAAGCAACATCAGGAACAGTGGCTGTTACTTCATCTTCAGCTACGGTTGTGGGAGCCGCGGATGGCACTACGGAAATAGTAGGGCCCACGGTTGACATTGACGCGGCTACTGGTATAGGAGCTGCGGGCGCTTCAGCGCTTGACCTGTCCAAAACTACATCATTGGCAGCTGATGTAAGCGGCGCTGGAAATATTTATATAGACAATGCCGCTACAAGTTCTGTGGATGTGGCCAGCATGACCGTAGGCGGAGCAGGTCTTATAGATTATGAACAGACAGGCAATCAACAGTTGACACTTTCAACTGTTACTGCTGCTAACGGAAATATAACAATAGATAACGCGGGCGGAACCTCAGCCGATATATTACTGGGAGATGTAGATGCTGACATAACAGATGATACTGTATCTATTACTTCATCAGGTTCTATAAATGATGCCGCGTCTGATACTACAGCTGATATCACAGCGGATGTAGTTGACCTTAACGCTGTCGAGGGAATAGGAAATACAAGAGCCATAGAACTCGCGAGCGCGAAGACAATAACAGCTGATACCACCAATGGCAATATAGATATAGACAATGTGGCTAATGAAGCGACTACAGTTACAACAATGACAACAGGAACAGGCAATATTACCTATGACCAGACAGGTAATCAAGCTCTCGCTCTTACTACCGTAACAGTTACAGACGGTAATATTTCCATATCAGATGCCGGAGGAGCGGATGCCGATATTACCGTATATGATATAAACGGCGATACCACAGACGGCATAGTGACTCTTGATTCAGGCGCGACAGGAGCGATAATCAATGACTCAGCCGCTACATCTGTCGTCGCGTATCAGTTAACGATAGCGAATGCCGCCACTGTAGGAGCCGATGCCGACACTGATAATCAGGTAGGTACCGACTGGCTGGATGTAAATGTGGATAGACTTAATATAACTACGGCCGGAGCTACCTATATAGATGAAGTGGACAGTATAAACGCGTATGATGTCACTACTACCGGGGAATTAGGAATAAACGCGGCCCAAAGCATAACCGCGACCAAAATCTCCGCGTCCGGACAGGGGGTTCTTCTTGATGCTGTAGCCGGAGCCATAACAGACGGCGGAGATACGGATAGCGACATTACAGCTACTTCACTTAGAATGACTGCCGAGACAGGCATTGGTAACGGCAACGCTATTGAAACAGCTGTGACTAATCTTGTCGCGGAGAATGAAGTTAATAATATAGAGGTAACTAATACAGGAGCTTTAACGATTACATCTCCTCTTGATAACGTTGTGGTAGGCGTTACGATTACAGATACAGCTGATGATAATGCCGGAGATGATATTATAATCCGCGCAGGCAGTCCTTTGACTGTCAGCGAAGTTGTGACGAATAATGACGGAGGGGACATAACTCTTGCCGCTGAGGGAACAGCCGTTACGGATGATTTGACTATAGGAGCCGATATAACAGCTGCCGGAGGAACAGGTAGTGTGAATCTTTACGCGGGACATGACGTCCTTCAGACAGCGGGCGATGTTCTCGCCGCAAGCAGCGGCGGAATAAATGTATATGCGGGAAGAGATTATAACGGAGGCGGGGCTAATATAAAAGCAGGTCACGCCACGGGAGATGTCACGCAGAGTGACGGCCGTGATATGACCACAACATCAGGTACTATAAATGTCAAGGCCACAGAGGACGTGGCATTGAGCATATTAAGTACAAGCGGGAGTGTAAATGTGACCGCTGATGATGATACATATTCTCTCGCAGATAATTCCGGGGCTATAACGGATAACCTTACAGGTGACGGCGCGAATATCACAGGAGCTACGGCAACACTACGTTCAGCGACAGGTATTGGTTCGGCAGCCGCCATAATGACTGATATCACGACACTCGACGCTCTTAATACGACATCCGGTAATATTCAGGCAACGGAGATATCCGGAGGAACGGATTTGAATATCAATCAGGCTGCACAGCAGAGTCCCGGGGGTTCAGACAATGACGGTAATATAGTCATACAGACCACAAACGGTAATTTGACTGTTGTGGCTGACCAGAGTGGAGTTACGGCTACCGATGCCGGAGCTATTACATTAACAGCCGGGAATGATGATGCTACATATACAGAAGACTTAACTATTAATGATACTATTACGGCCAATACCGGAACAGTAACATTGACATCTGAAGATAATGATGTTGTATTTGGCGTGGACGGAGATGTTACTACTACTTCAGGTCCTGTTTATGTAAACGCTGATAGCACTAACGGTTCAGGTATTATAACCATGGACGACGGAACCTTGATAGATGCCGGTGATGATATTATAGATCTTAGCGCCAATGGCAATATTACATTAGGAGGACTTCTTACTACAAGTTCTGCCAATAATGCCGTGACACTTAGTTCGACTGCAGGCGGTATAGTCGACGGAGGAGATACTTATGTCGATGTAGTAGCTGCTTCCGGTAGATTAGTAATAGATTCAGCTACCGGTGTCGGACACGCGGATGATATAGAAACTACAGTTGCTTCCGCTGATATAGATAACGCGACAAGCGGCAATATATCAATAGATGAAACAGACGCCATAACAATAGTAAAAGCTGTGCAAGCTACGACAGGCGATATCACAGTAGTAGCTGATGGGACCATAACAGCTGATTCAGCAGGTGCTCCGGCAAATGTTATAAGTACGCTTACTACAGGGACCATAACTCTTGATGCTAACGGAGCTGCCTCTAATATAGTATTGAACGACAGCCTTTCTACGGCCACAGGTGACATAACAGTAAGCGCTGATAACGATGTGACATCAGACGCCAATGGAGATATTACCTCAACGAGCGGTAATCTTATTGTCCAGGCAGACGCTGATAGTGACGCGGATGGTCAAGGCGGAGCTCTGACCATGGCGAATGGTACCTTATATGATGCCGGATCAGGGACAATATCTCTTAACGCGGATGAGGATATAACTCTCGGCGGATTACTTACTACCAATGCCACTACAAGCGCTGTAGCTATAACATCCACATCAGGAGCTTTGCTTGACGGCGGAGATACCCATACAGATATAGTAGCCAATACAGCAAGTGCTGTTGTTTCTATAGATGTGGTTAAAGGAGTCGGAACAGACGACGCTATAGACACTCAGGCTTATATAGTTGATATAGACAACCAGACAGACGGTGATATAAGAATAGCGGAAGTTGATGACCTGGTAATTAATAAAGCCGTAAATTCCAATCCTCAGGGTCCTGAGGACGGAGACATAAGCATAGTGACTACAGACGGCTCTATAACTATAAACGCGGGAGCTTTAACAAATGCGGTATCAACAGGATATGACGGCACAGTTACTATTACCGCTCAGGGTACGAACAGAGCCCTTAATGTTAATGACGGAGTGAAATCCGTAAACGGGGATATAGCGTTGAGCGCCACGGATGATGTCATATTCGGAGCTGACGGAGATGTTACCTCGACTACAGGAAACGTGACAGTTACGGCTGACTCTAACTCTGACGCGAATGGTTCAGGCGGAGCATTGACTATGGATGACGGCACTCTTATAGACGCAGGCACAGGTACAATAGCCCTTAACGCTGACGAGGATATAACTCTCGGTGGATTACTGACGACCAATAGCACTGATACAGCAGTTACTCTTACTTCCACAAGCGGCGGTATAGTGGATGGCGGAGCGACTTATGTCGATGTAGTAGCTACATTAGGCCGTCTGGTGATCGACGCTGTGACAGGAGTGGGTTCAGCCGGAAATATCGAGACTACAATCGCCTCAATAGACTTAGATAATACAACATCAGGAAACATAGACATAAATGAAACAAATGATATAACAATTATACAGATTGACCAGGACGGGGCAGGGACAGTTAATCTCGACGCTGCCGGAACGATCACTATAGATACTACGGCAAACGGAGGCTCGGGAGTTACAGCGACAAGCGGTCAGGTTGAGCTTGACGCTAACGGCACTACTTCAGATGTATTGGTCAATAATGTTATAACAACAACAAGCGGTACTATAAATGTATACGCTGATAATGATGTGACTTTTACGAATGTAGGCGATGTGACATCAGGCGGGGCCGGTAATGTATTGATAAACGCTGATGCTGATGATGCTACAGCGGGCAGTGGCGGCGCGATATTCATGGCGGATGTTGACAGTGATTCTACCATAATAAACGCTGGCACAGGCACTATAACTTTACTTGCTGATGAGGATATAACACTCGGAGGATTAACAACAGCCAATATAGCCAATTCGTCGGTGATAATAACATCAGATAACGGTTCGATAGTCGATGGAGGAGATACAGCAGTAGATATCGACGCTAATACAACAGCTGCTACATCAGGCGCGAGACTTACAGCTAAAACCGGTATTGGTACTGATGCCAATGCTATTGATACTACTATAGAAACTTTATCAGCTACTACAACCACGGGAGATATCCACATAGTAAATACAGGCGATCTGGATATTATAAACAGCACAGTGAACGGTGTTCAGATCACAGGAGGAAGTGCCAGCGACCATATCACTATTCTCGCTGCCAGTCCTTTGACCGTATCGGCTGATGTAGTGAATGCCGGAGGCGGGAATATACTTCTGGCCGCGCAGGGCACAACGGCAAGCGATGACCTTACGATAAACGACGTAATAACAGCGTCAGGCGGTAACGGAAATATCACGCTTTACGCCGGTGACACCATATCTCATAATTCAGTGGCTGTAACAGCCGCAGGAAGCGGGAATATAAATTACTATGCCGGAGTGGATTATAACTCGGGTACTCCTCAGGCAGGCCTTGCCACCGGAGCAAGTGATATAATAATGGATGCGACAGCGACGGTAGTAGCAGGTACCGGAGATGTTACAATGACAGCACCTGATAGTATAACAATAAGTTCTATATCTACTTCAGGCGATGTTTCACTGACAGCGGATGATTCTACCTATATTACATCGGATTCCACGGGCTATATCGCAGAAGTTCTGGCTACTGAAGCCGCGAATATCACTGCCGGTACAGCGACTCTTCGCGCGGCAACAGGTATAGGTTCGGCTGATGATATAGATACGAATATCACAACCCTTGACGCGCTTAATTCAACATCAGGTAATTTACTTATTACAGAGGTTGCCGCGGGAACAGATCTTAATGTAAACCAAGCAACTCAGAGTACTGCCGGAAATTTACTTGTCCAGACGGAAAACGGTACTCTTACTGTAGTCGCTGACCAAAGTGGTGTAGCTGCAACAACAGGCACTCTTACCTTAATAGCCGGTGACAGTGATTCTTCTTATGATGAAAATCTGGTTATTAATGATACAGTCACTTCCACAAGTGGTACAGTTACATTGACTTCATCAGGCAATGATGTGACATTCGGCGCCGGCGGAGATGTTACGACAACTACCGGCAATGTGGATGTAAACGCTGAAAGCGGAGCAGGGCTTGGCGAGGGAGTTATCACTATGGCTGACGGCGCTGTCATAGATTCGGGAAGCGCTCAGATAGATATGGATGCTTACGGAGACATTACCCTGGGAGGATTGACGACTACGCATACAGCCGATGACGCTGTGGCCGTTACGTCCGTAGCAGGAGGCATAGTGGACGGCGGAGATACCGATGTGGATATAGTGGCGAACACAGCTTCGGCTACTACAGACCTTGACGCGGCTACGGGTATTGGTACGGCAAATGCTCTTGAGACGTCCATATATAACCTTGAGGCGACTAACACGACGTCAGGTGACATAAAGATAAACGAGTCAGATGCCATAAATCTTGTGGATGTAGTTGATAATGTCGTAGACGGAGATATAGAAGTAGAAGCCGCTGGTAATATAGTAACCACTACCGTAACTGCCGGAAACGGCGTAACGCTTTACGCCAATGGCGGAAATATTACGGATACAGCCGGCGGACTCATAACTGCAGGTGCTTCTTCCAGTTTAAAAGCTACCGGCATTATAGGGACGGCGGTGGGACCTCATAACCCCGTAAACGTGAATATAGACGGTGATCTCTGGGTAGGAGCCGGTGAAATGCAGAATGACGTATCCGCTATTCTCAGCGGCACGGTAAAATCATCTACTCATACCGAACGCGTTGAAATATATGATGATCCGGTCCCCCCGGGACTCGTAATACTTAATAATCACCTTATGGGCGGGGCGAATTACGGAAGCGGCAGCACAAACGGAAGCATCCTGAGCGTAGGTTATGGGACTTTGCAACAGGGCATAAGAAATACCGTAGGTTTTTATGCATTCAGAAATATGCAGTCCTGGGGTTACACTAATAATGCGCCCTGGATCTCAGGTGTAATGCCTGTAATGACCGATGATTTTCTTAACGGCCCCCCTATGCTGATAGATGGGTCAGGCGTAGGGATTACGGTGCTCCCGGTAGATTTAAGGATTCTTCAGCCGAGATTTTCTCCGGACAGTTATTACGTAATCCGCAGCAGTAAGGCAGAATAGGAGAAAAGATGAAGAAATATGTTAGTTTTTTTTCTTTAATCGTATTGATCTGTATTGTTACATGCGGTTCTTCTTTTGCCGCTACAGCCGAGCAGATAGATGCCAATGTGGACAATTCTCTCGAGCTTTTTAAAGAAGTAAAAGGAGCGGGAGCTATTATACAAAGAGCCCAAGGGGTGCTTGTATTTCCCAAGGTTGTTAAAGCGGGTATAGGTATAGGCGGTGAATACGGAGAAGGGGCATTAAGGATAAACGGGAAAACAGTCGATTATTACAGCACTGCCGCGGCATCCATAGGCTTTCAGCTGGGAGTTCAGAAAAAAAGCATTATTATAGCATTTATGGAAGAAGACGCCCTGGATAATTTTATGAATAGTTCCGGATGGAAAGTCGGTGTGGATGCTTCGGTTGCGGTGATATCAGTAGGCGCGGGCAGCGCGATAGACTCTTCCGAAATAAACGAACCTATAATAGGTTTCATTCTTGACCAGAAAGGGTTGATGTATAATTTAACCCTGGAAGGCGCCAAAATAACCAAACTGGCAAAATAAATCCGCTACATCGATATTAATTAAGGACGGCTCCGGCAGAGGAGCCGTCCTTTTGTTTTTACTGATTATATTCGGAGTACAGGGTATGATTTAGCGGATTTTAAGTGAGGATTATTTCCGGTAGCGTCAGTTGTTTATAGCCGGTAATAGCCGGTAACTTAACGATATTGAAATATTAAATTGGCATTTTCAAATTTCATGATATAGTCAAAGTATGATAGAGCGCGTTTCATAAGAAATATATTGAAAAAGCGCTTGGCAGAAGCAAAGCCGTAGCCCTGTTGGGGCCTCGTCAATGTGGTAAAACTACGCTTGCTCGACAAATTGTCGATATTCATTCTCCAAATTATTTTGACCTCGAAGATCCGTCCACACTTATTGGGTTTGAAGATCCTGAAACTGCTCTTGAGCACTTAAAAGGGATTGTAGTGATTGATGAGGTTCAGCGTAGTCCTGAGGTATTTCCTGTTTTTCGAGCGCTTTTGGATCGCGTTCCGTTGCCTGCCAAGTTTCTAATTTTAGGAAGTGCATCGCCTGATTTATTAAAGCAGTCCTCCGAGTCATTAGCTGGACGCCTTGAGCTTATTGAGATGGAAGGGTTTGGGTTGTCCGAAGTTGGAGAAAAGAAGAGGACGCGCCTTTGGTTTTAAAAAAGTTTATAAATTCATCTTTTTACAGGGAACGAAGTTTAAGCGGGAAATTGTCGATAGTCACAAAGGATGATTTGACGTATTGCGATGTTCTTCCCGAATGGTCGGTGTTCAATAATAATGCCGGAGACAGCGATATAATAGGATCCGTGGTCCCGTTTACGGGATGTGTATTATTTTGCGGTAAAAGGTAAGGTCAACGGAAAACCTGCCCTGTTTTTTTCTCATGTTACAAGACTTCCGAAAGACCTGGATTATGTCATGAAAAAGATCATCGATCTTAATTTTGAAGAGCCCAGCTTAATTCTTACTGCGCCCGTCGATCGCGAAAAAGAAGTGATGAGTGCTTTTGCGGAAACCCAGTCAAATATAATTAAAGAAGCCGTAAAGAATGGAAAAGTGAAGATTTTTCTCAGAAATGAGGGAAGCGATGCCAAAGTCATTATCAATAAGGAAGGGATGCTGTTTCGCGAGGAAGGAAGTGAGCCACTTGTGTTTTTATGGAGGCACATAAAAAACGAAAAAATCCCGGATATAGATCAATTAAAGGATATATCCTCCCAACTCTAGCCACGTATACAATTTTAAGAAATATATTTCAGGATAACATGCAAAAAGGGACAGGTTCCTGGACAAAAGGGTAAACGTCTCCATGTTCCAATGCGGATCTATGAGACCGTTTATTTTCCGGAGTTATCCTTGAAATAATTCTTTATTTGAGGGCGGGTAAAATACAAGATAAAAATTGCGGCGAATGCAATGTCTATAAAGTATGTTGCTCCTAAAGCATACAGAGACGATGTTCTGTGGATAATTCGCAGGACCTCCGGGGGCGGTGTCGATGACATAGTGTTTATGATTTGACTAGCCGTATCCCGGGCTAAATTTTCAAAAAGAGCGTAAGGATGTTTCCAGGGAAGTATACAAATAGTCAAAACATAGAGAGCTATTCCTATTTTTCTGAATACGTCTTTCAAGCAAAGGATTCCTATTCCGGTAACTATCAGTAAAAGCCTGTTAATAACCGAGAATAAATACCTGGCTTGTATAGCTGATTCCGACAGCCAGCCGAACATGTCCTTATAAGCGTTGAGGTTTGAATACGCATAAAGCCACAGCCCCGAGCCGAGAATCAATAAAATGCCAAAAACAAGAATGCCTATGGGTTTTTTTCTCGCCATTTTTTTGCCCCTTTCAATATATAATAATACCCTTTTTTTATGAAATTAGCAAATGATTTTGGCGTATAAAACTGAAAAGAGCCTCAAAGTCGTCCGGCCGACGGCATGGGTTATTTTTTCCCGATTTTTTTCGATTTATCATTGCTTTATTTTTCTATATTGCTATAATATTTATAATTCAAAGCGGAAATACTTCCGGGTTTTTCTGATCTAAATAATTCGAATAGTTAATTTAAGGAGGACAGGGTATGAAAAAAATTCTTTTCGGGACGCTTTTTATATTTTTGTTGTTTTCTTGTAATGCTTTTTCCGATTCCGTTGATGATAGAGCGGATTGGATTAAGCGTATCGATATGGGTATAGAGGCGGGAACGGAGCAAAAGCCCATCTGGTATTTCGAGACAGTTCAGCCTCTCTATACCACTATAGGAGGCGATAAAACGATATTTATTCAGCCCAGAGTCAGTAAGCAGAGCGAGGATGAGACTATGAATATGGGGCTTGGCTACAGATGGCTTACATATGACGAGAGCTGGATCCTGGGAGTGAACACTTTCTACGATCACGCCACCGAACATGATCATTACCGAGCAGGAGTTGGGCTTGAGGCGCTGGGAAAGATTTTTGAAGCCAGAGTTAACAGCTATTGGGGTTTATCCGATAAAAGACTGGTAGAGGAAACAGGCACATCGGCTACATACGAAGAGGTCGTCGACGGTTTCGATGTTGAACTCGGAGGGAATATAATACCTCATTTACCGTGGTTAAAATTATACGGGAGCACTTACTGGTATGACCACAAGAAGTTTGACGATAAAGAAGGGTGGAAGGCCCGCGCGAGAATCGAACCCACGGATTTCATTAACTGCGATTTAATAGTATGGGATGATAATAAGGGAGACACGGAGCTTAAGGCGGATTTAGCCGTGAGCATACCTTTCGACACCTGGTCCGACATAAAGGAAACGTTCAGAATATCAAAGGATAAATATGAGGATAAGGATTTATCCGAGAGTATGCTTATACCGGTCGAGAGAGACCACGAAATAAAAGTGGAAAAATGGATGGAAACTTCCGGTTTAACCGTGGAAATCGGACGACAATAAATCTATTTACAAGGAGGAAAAGATGTTTATGAACCTCAAAAATATTATTAAAACAGTTATATTGGCTTCTTTGGTTATCTTTTGTCCATGTTTAGTTTGCAGCGCACTACCGCCTGCTCCCGTAGATACAGGAACGCCTTCAGTTTATAAGGTTACGGTTAAAAAGTTCAGGATTTCCTCGGACGGAGGGACTACATGGGCTACTATAAAAGACGAGAGTGTCGAGTTCGATATCGCCTCGGCTGATGTGGGAGCGGCTGTCGGGAGTTTCTTCGCCGGTACTTTTCAGCCGGGTACTTATAACATGATAGAACATACCCCGGGAGCCACGTTCAAGATCAAGGGTTATATAATAGACGGCGTGAGTACTACCGATTATTATACCAGTACTACCGCTGCCAACGGGACAGCGTCGACTACAAGTTTCGATCCCGATAATCCTCCTTCGGATTACGGCGAGGCCACCATAACGGCATACGGTTACAGCGAGGGGGATTCGTTACCTGCCGAAACTCAAGCGGTAGATATAGTAATAAAAAAAGGCGCCAATCAAAAGATAAACATAGATTTTGAGGTATCCAATACCCTGGCTTTGTACAACACCGGTCCCAGTACTTATCAGTTGATGCCGGCTCAACCCAGCGCGAGTATATCGGTGGAATAGTTTATAATTATTTGAAGCCTGTTTTAAGCTCATAAAATTTTAAAACTTCCCGCCAGAATTACCTTTGCATAAAAGGGCATAGAGTAGTATTATGTAATAACATAATATGCCGTATAATCCGAACCCCTGCTCACGAAAATTTACCGTTAAACTGATTTCTGTAGCCGTTTTGTCGGCTCTGGCCGTTTTTTTTCTTTATCATCTTTTCTTCCTTAAATCCATACTTCCGATAAACAGAACCGACGCTTTATTCGCTTATCTCTCGAGATATTCCTATATAACAGACGCTTATAAGAACGGACATCTTGTTTTCTGGAACCCATTTATAAATCTGGGCAAACCCGCCGTTGACGCCGCTAACCCATACAATATTATCACGGTTATTTTTTATTTATTATTTAAACCGTGGTATGCTAACAGTTTTTATGTGCTTACAGGATTATGTTGCCTTTTTTTCTTTAGCTGGCTCTACATGCGGCTTTCGGGGTTCGGGTTTTTCGCTTCTTTAGCGGGATGCATCTCCTATGCCCTGTCCGGCGTGATTTTTTATTTTCATTCTTATAACGTCTACGGTTATTTTATGCTGCCGGTTTCTCTTTCGGCTTTATTATTGTGGGATCGTTATAAACAGAAGAAGATACTCGTTTTCCTTTATATTTTTCTTTGCGTTACCGCGTTATCCTCCGGGTTTTATAATTTTATTGTAATATTGCTCGCCGTATTCATAACGCGAGCTGTTCATATACGTTCGGGAAAGAACAAAGGATTATATCTGCTTCTGTGGGGAACAGCCCTTTTTTGTCTTTATTTTGTTATATCAGCCTATATCGTGCCTTTCAAGGCCTGGAGCGAAGAATCGGCCAGAGGGGGGATTCCACTGACGAGGAGTTACGGCTATTATCCTGATTTTAAAAATATGGTTAGCGCTATTTTCCTGGGCCGTTTCCTGGATATAAAGAAGCAGGTATACGAAGCGGCTTATTATTATTATGTGGGAATCCCGGTTTTTATCCTGGCCGGTTTTGGCATTCGGGAAGCTATGAGGAAAAGGAAAAATATTTTTTTGTTTTTCGCGCTAAGTTGTGTGGCCCCGATAGGTTATTTTATTTTCCGTTTGCTGCTTTCGCTGAAGTTCACCGGCCTTCCCGACGTGGCCTATTGGAGAGCTATGCCTGTTTTTATCCTTGCCTTATCTATGTTGGCCTCATGCGGAACGGACTTTCTGCTTTCCGGAAAGTGTTTTAAAAAATTACCGATTATTATAAGCAAATCTTTTTTCATTGCAGTATTTTTTTTGATGTTATACTTTAATCTTTCGTTGGCGCGTCAGCATGTGAGAGAATGGTGCTATTCCGGTAACGTCAGGGCTTTTGAGACTCTCGGTAAATATTATCATTTGATATCGGATTATATAAACAGTGATAAGGGAAAAGGACGCATTACCGCTTATGGCGCTAGGAAGCTTGAATATATGGCCATATCGGATTTACGCGTTATTCCCGCGTATAGCAACATACAGAATAAAGCCTTGCGGGACGCCCTGTTGAAAGATGATCTTATTACATCGCATCAGAATATAGAAGACAGATATCTTTGGTGGAGTCTGTCAAAGCCGGACGGCAAAAAACTCGCTCTTTACGGAGTTAAATATCTTATGCAGGATCAGTCTAACCCAATTCCGAATGAATTTAAAGACGCGTGGGTACCCACGACTATCCCGAATTTACTGCGCAACAGGTACTCTAACGGACGTTCGTACATTATATCGCAAAACGGGGATATTCAAGGCAGGAGAGTAATAGTTGACGATATAAACGGCGAGACTGTACGCTGTTTTGTCAAAGGCGTATCTCCGGGAGCCAGCCTTGTTTTGGCTGACCTTGCCTATCCTGGCTGGAGCGTCAGTGTAAACGGAGAGCTAAGAGATTGGACCGAATATCACGGATGCATGAGACAGGTAAGGCTCGAACCGGGCGATAATGTAGTCGAATGGCGCTATGACGCTAAAGCCGCTAAAGAAGGAATCATTCTTTCCTTTTCGGGGGCGCTTTTTTTTGGTATAGTTTTATGTACAATCTATATGTTGGATAAAAAAGGAACCTTTAAAAATGAAGATACCTTTTAACCTGCCTCATATAACAGGCAAAGAACTTAAGTATATCGAAGAGGTGGTAGAAAAAAGACACCTATCCGGCAACGGTGTTTTTACGGGGAAATGCCAACAGTGGCTTGAGAAGAACATTGGCTGCGCGAAAGCTTTTTTAACCACGTCTTGTACGTCAGCACTGGAGCTCTCGGCCGTACTGTTGAATCTTGGGCCGGGCGACGAAGTTATTATGCCTTCCTATACCTTTGTGTCCACGGCAAACGCTTTCGTTATGCTCGGGGCCACGCCTGTATTCGTGGATATAAGGGGAGATACACTGAATATAGACGAAAGAAAAATAGAAAAAGCAATTACGCGAAAGACCAGGGCCATAGTGGCAGTACATTATTCAGGAGTAGCGTGTAATATTCACGAGATTAAACGTATAACAAAAAAACATAAACTTATACTGATAGAAGACGCGGCGCATGCCTTGATGGCCGCTTACAATAATAAGCCCTTGGGTAGTTTCGGGGAGTTGGCCGCGTTAAGTTTTCACGAGACCAAAAATATAACGTCGGGCGAAGGGGGAGCTTTGCTTATTAACGATAAGCGATTTATAAAACGGGCCAAGCTGGTATGGGAAAAGGGTACGGACAGGCATATTTTCAGGGAAGGCAAAGCCGATAAATATACGTGGGTTGATTTGGGCTCCAGTTATATGCCGAGCGAGATTATCGCGGCTTTCCTGTATGCTCAGATGAAAGACGCCTCGCGGATTACGCGAAAAAGATTATACCTGTGGAATCTTTATCATAAAATGTTCACGGATATGGAAAGAAACAAAAAACTGAGGAGGCCTGTTGTACCTCCCGGCTGCGAGCACAACGCTCATATGTATTACCTGATTTTGCCCGATAAACATCGCAGGGATATGCTTATAGCATCGTTCAAAAAAAAGGGAATAGGGTGCGTTTTTCATTATATACCTTTACATAGTTCGCCGGCAGGAAAAAGATTCGGCAGATCCGCAGGAAAACTGCCTGTTACTACAGACATGAGTGAGCGCATTATCAGACTGCCCTTATGGGCCGGTATGAGCAGAAAGGAAATCGTCTCTGTTATTAACGCCGTAAAAAAATCACTTTAGAGCTTATTTTTTGAAATATTTCCGGAAATCCTTTCCCCGATAATTCTTCTTAACGCAAGATTCCCTGGAAACGCAGAGGGTGTACTCATAAAGCGGTGTGTTGTGGCGAAGCGTAAAATATCTGGACAGGTTTTTTACCGTAAAGTCAATTATACCGGGGAGAGAAGGATAGTAAAGCTCGTCATAGAAGTAATCGCAATAAGGTGTGACGAAATTCACGGCCATGCCTTTCCGGCACATGGCAAAACCGCGTTTCAATGATTGCTTTACGTATCTGTCCATTTCTCTGATGTTTGACTCGCAGAGATGATAGAATGTCCCGCCGAATACGACGTAGTCATATTTTTTTTTCTCCGGAGCCTTTATTATGTCCCTGTTGTAAAATTTAAGGCCGGGATACCGTTTTTCACAGAACGAGACGAACTCATCGACTATTTCGGAACCGCTGTAGGTGATTTTTTTGTCGGGGAAACGTTTTTTCAGGTACTCATAGTAATGTCCCAGTCCGCATCCCACATCGTGCACGCTGAACCGGCTGTCATTCTCAAGTACTTCCGATAATTTGTCATAGCGTAATTTTTTAAAAATCGTTTTTCCCGAAGCTACGGCCAGAGGGGAACAGCCGTGTTTTTTATACAGTTTAGCGTAAAATCTTTTCTGTTTATTTATAATATTTTCCGATTTCATTAATGCCTCCGTGTATTTTTACAATAAAGAATCGCCTTGCTTTAAGCCGTATTTTTTAATAAGGCTTATGCCGGGTTCGGACCTATGCCAGTTGATGAATATTCCCGCTTTTTGAATCCTCAATATCCGTATGGAGCTATCTACCGAACCGCAACCGACCGTGATAAAGTTATCTTTAAAGTCCATAATTTGTCCCGGCGGAGCTCCGAAGCCGGATACAACACCGGCTTCCCTCACGAAAAACGTATTACCTTTGACTGTAAAGTAAGGCCCTACATATGAATAAGATTCCTGATACGATGCCCGTATGAGGTTCCGGATATCTTCAACTCTTTTTTTCCAGTTTATACGAAAAAATTCGCGGTCCTGCCACGGCCATCCGGAGAAATATTCCACTCTTCCGTTTTGTTCCGGAGTTTCTGTCCGAACGGGATGACACGCTTCGATCTTTTTTAAAGCTTCTGACATAAGGCCTCGCGATGCCCGAGATATTTTCTCGAAAAGACTTTGCGGGGTTTCGGTATCCGGGACATTAACGGTTATCTGCTCTATTATGGGGCCCGTGTCGAAAGATTCATCTACATAATGGATAGTCGCGCCGGATTTTTTCACTCCTTTGAGTATCTGCCAGCGATGGATATCCGTTCCCCTGAATTCGGGGAGAAGGGAAGGGTGCACGTTGATTGTACCCGAAGAGGGAAAAGAAAAGACTTTCTCAGGTAATAGTTCGGGCCAGCCTCCGCCTATTATAATCAAAGAAGGTTTTATTTTTGAAAGCAGATTATAGAAAGACTTTGTTTTGACGCTTTTTACGAAATATACCGGAATTCGAGCGTTTCGGGCCATGCGTACGATGGATTTCATAAACCTGCACGGTTCCTGTCTGTACCATAGTGTTTCCGCGCGATAGCGCGTTTTTTCCAGAGGAGAAAACAAGGGGTTATCCAGGGCGTTGAACACGCGAGGGACTACCAGGCCCGCTATATCTTTTTTGCGAGTTTGCATCAATTCTTCGAATATATAATATCCGCTTCTGTTAAAATGACGTGATATATAAAGGATTTTCATCAGTCTTCGACAAGCGCCTGTCTTACGGATATAACGGGCTTTTTATCCCCGGTGTTTCTGATAATCCTTATAAGATACTCGCCTACTATACCGAGGGCCCCCATTATGATACCGCCGCTTACCGACTGGATAATAAGCAGGGACGTCCAGCCCGGCACGCTTATTCCGCGGGTTATCTTGTTATAAAAAGCCCATCCGGCCAGACAGAATGAGAATAGAAAATATAAAAAACCTATCATTGCCACAAGCTTTGTGGGTAGAGAGGAGTAGTTTAAGACATTATCAAGCGTCAGGCTTACGAGCTTTGTAAAACCGTATCCTGTTTTACCTTCTTTGCGCCTGTCGTGCCGTGCAGTTATGGATTTTACGCGTTGTGTGGCCCGGAATATCAGACTGCCTATAGTAGGTGAATTATTAGACAGCTTTATCACCTCGGAGGCTATATCCCGGCTCATTATGCGGAAACTGCCTCTTTTGACCCCTTTCGGTTTTTTTAAGACCAGCTCATCTGCTTTATTGAGTAGCCAACTTCCTGTTTTTTTCAGAAGATTGTGCTTCTTTTTTCCGGGTTCGGGCAGGCCTATGATTACATCAACGGATTCATCCTCTTTTATGGCGTCTATTAGCTTGGGGATTTCCTCGGGAAGATGCTGTAGGTCATCATCCATGGTTATTACGTATTTCCCGCGGCAAAAACCGAACCCGCATATTATTGCTTTCTGCTGTCCGTGGTTATATCTCAGCTGGACTATCTTTATGCGCCTGTCGTTATCACGCAATTTTTTAAGTGCGGGCCAGGTATCAGCGTTGGAGGAGCTATCATCTATAAATATTATCTCATACGAATCCGAAATATCTCGGAAAGTCGAATTTATCCTTTTAACAAGTTCGATAAGGCTGTCTAACGTATTATAAACGGGTATAACGATAGAATAATCCATCTTTCCTCCTTAAGAGAAGAGGGCTTAACGTAAGCCGCCATAGACAGCGTCGGGATTTTCGTTTTCTTTTTTTCGGTTCAGTATGTTAAAAAAGAATCTTTTTGCGCACCATTTCATAACCTTTATTTTATCACTATAACGGGGTATATTGTATATAAAATGTTTTAACGCGGTTTTTCTGTAAATGGATCTTTCGTGTAGAACAAGTTTTTTATATTCTTTTTCCGGAAGAGGTTTTATCCCGGCATTAATCGAGTCTTTGATCATAAGGCTTTCCTTGGGCCCGGATACTTGTATGGAATAATCTCTCCGCTCATATATAGGATGTATAATATATTCCGGCCTTTTCCGGTTGTTAATTATGTTTATCTCGAGCATGACGGAGTTCCGTGCTTTTTCGAGAAAACTATCAAACAGGAAATTGCCCAGGCTATACGCTATAAGGCCGTTTTTGTAACGTTCCACCGGTTGCAATACATGAGGATGGCTCCCCATCACTATGTTCGCGCCGTATTCTACCAGTTTTCTTCCTATGTCGACCTGTCTTTGGGAAGGAACAGAGACGAATTCATTACCCCAATGCATGTATGCGATAGTCAAATCTACTGTACCGCTTATTCTTTTGACAAGAGTGTATTTAGAGTCCTGCCAGATGCTCAATGCGTCCGTATTTTTATAATCAGGAACGTCTAAATATGAAAATATAGCTATCCGTTTTTTTCGTACCTTCAGGATGCGGTATTCTTTATCCGTTCCTATGCTAAAGAATCCTCTCTCCTCGAGAGCCCGCTTCAGGTTCTTTAAATTATTTTCCCCGTGTTCCAGGATATGATTATTGGCCAGGTTCAGGACGTTAAAACCTGTTTTCCTGAGGAAGTCCAGCGCGTGTCCGTTTATGGATATCACGTTTTTTTCAAAACTAAGTTTATTATTGTCGTCATATGAAGATTCCAGATTACCGAGTACTATGTCCCCGCTTTTAAGTATATCTGTAATTTTATCGTTTTTTATCAGTTCCTTGTATCGGTTGTTATATTCACTGCGCACGCCGAACCCGAAAGAGAGAGGAGTATCGCCAAGCATGATATCCCCTGTCGCTATGATTTTAATGCCCGGTGTAGTGGAGTTCATTTCGAATATCGCAGGTTCAGGGCCCTTTCGGCCAAAATAAGATTAGATTCAGCTTCTTTCACGTTCCCGCCTTTTGTTATTATATGCCCTACTCTGTTTTTACCTTCGTTAAAGGCCGTCACTTTTTCACCCGGTTTACGGTCGATTACTATTTCCAGTATATCGGGATATTTTTCGATTATATTTTTTATGTCCGCATGATTTTTTAACATTCCGTCTCTCGGTGAACCGATGATACGCACGGCATAAGCGTCTTTACGTATCTCAGTCGGAATCTCTAGCCGTTTTCCAAGCGCTACCTCTATGGAAAGTTTTACCGTATCCACGCCCGTGGACATATATATGATTTTCGGCAGGCAGTTTCCGCCGAGGCGCGCGCCTATATCGAGTATGTAGATGTTATCCCCACAAATCATTACGTCGAGGTTTACGGGACCCCATTTTATGCCCAGGGCTTTTATGACATCCGAAACTCGTTTTTTTATCTTTTCCAGTTTTTTCCGCGGAAGCGAGCATGGTAATGAATGCCCGTTTACTATATGCCCCTTAAGGTATTTATTGGTGAAGTTTATGAATTCGGGATTGCCGTCGAAGCAGAAAGTTTCGCAGCCTATTTCCGTACCCTTGAGGATTTTCTCCGCGCATACGGATTTTTTGAAGGAGGCGGCTTTGGATTCCTTAAATTTTCCTTCGATCCCTTCTGTCGTATCTATTCTATATATAGCTTTGCTCCCGGAACGGTCAACTGGTTTAATGAGAATGGGCAAACCGGTTTTATCGATATAACGGATGAGCTCACCTATGTTTTTACATTCACGGAAATCAGGCACGGCAAACCCGCGCTGTTTCAGAAAAGATTTAAACCTCGCTTTATTTGATATAATAGAGGCCTGTTCCACGCCGGCAGAAGGGAGGTTTAAATTTTTCGCCACGTACGCCACGGTCGGTACGGCTATATCCGAAGCTATGGTCATTATGCCGTCTATTTTGTGTTTTCTTGCCGCGGAGAGTACTTTTTCCGCTTCTATGGTGCTTATGTCTTCGTAAATGTCACTGTATTTGTGCCCTATGTTATTCGGCAGGTAGTCCACGGTTATTACCTCTATACCCAAGGCCTTAGCTTTTCTTATGGCCGGTAGTTGATAAATTCCCGCGCCGAGAATCATGAGTGTCCTTTTTTTGTTATGAGCCGTCATTTATACCTCGATCGTGTTGTGCGGATATAAACACGTATTGAAGAAATGAGATTTTTTATATTGTCCCGATTCCTAAGTTCCAAAAGTCTTCGCCACACATAAACAGGCCTTAGGTAAAACGCGCGATAGGCGTATTTGTAGATTTTATTAACTTCCCGGTCGTTTAGGCCCTTTGGTATAAACAGAGGCAGGTCTCTTTTTCCCAGCATGAACTGTTCCCACGCATCATACCCCATTAACCCCTCGCGCGTGGCCTTGTCGAAGAGAGAGGAAGAGGGAAGAGCGACGGTTTTGGAAAAATAAACTACTCTTGGGTCAAGCTTTTTAGCGAATTTGACGCTTTCCAGCATATTTTTTTTAGTCTCGCCGGGATTACCGAAAAGGAAGGAAAACATTGGTGTTATTCCTGTCTTTTCGCACATTCTCGAGGCTTCGAAATACGATTCATCTTTTACTTTTTTACGCAGGGTGTCGTTCCTTATTTTTTCATTGCCGGATTCCACGCCGAAGGTAATTTTTGAGCATCCCGCGGAGCTCATCTCGCTCAGGAGTTCGGGATGTATCATATTGGCCCTTGTACCGCATCCCCATGATACGCTGATATCGTGCTCTCTTATGAGTTTACATATGCCAAGCACGTGTTCTCTTTTCAGGGTAAACAGTTCGTCCACGAATTCCACGTAGACGCAATTATATTTTACTTTGATTTCCTCCAGTTCCTGTACGACGTTTTCCGGGGATCTGTAGCGTACCCGTCCCTTATCTATGCCGCTGCAGAAGATGCAGTCGAAGACGCACCCCCGTGATGTTATCATGGAAGTGATTCTACCCGAAGAATGAGGGGTGAAATATGAATTCATATCCAAAAGATGCCTGGCCGGGGATATCAGCCCGTCAAGATTCTCTATCCATTCCGGTTCATTTGCGATATATTTGCCGCCTATATAACCCGTAAAGCCTTTAAGCGATGGAATATTTTTTTCTTTACCGTTAAAAAAATATTCACAGAATTCAGGAAACGTCCTTTCGCATTCACCCGAAAACGCGTATGATATGCCCATGGATTTTATTATTTCAGGATCCGCCGTTATGTGAGAACCGCCTGCCACTATAGTGGCTTTTATTCCGGTTCTTTTTATCTTTGAGATTAGATCGTATACGCGCCTGAGGTTCGTCGACATAACCGATATACCTATTATACGGGGTTTTTGATTAATCAGAGATTTTACTATATCCGCGCTTTTCATGTTTGAGGCGGCAGCATCGATTATACTTACGTTGAACCCTTTTTTCTCGAGCGCTGAGGCTATATACGCTATACCGAGGTAAGGATAGCGGCTGAACGAGTCGCTTACATTAATCAAAGCTATGTCTTTCATTGGATTTTCCTTGTTTTTTCCGCTGCCACAAGACAGCTGCTTCCCAAAAGTATTTTTCTGTTTCTTTCTATACAGAGGAGCTCTTTTTCGCATATTTTGTCCATAATCGCACTGAATATCCCGTATTTTTTTACGTGTATATCTTTAAGTCTTCGGTCAGAAACAGGCTTTTTTATTCCTAATATAGTCGGTATTTTTCTGAATAGATATATCGGAACGAACAGCGATGAAAACAGATAAGTGCCATAAAGAAGACGAAATCCCATTTTTTCTAGTTTAATCGCGAGGCTTTTTAAATTATATCTCCTGAAATGACCGCTGAGGACATCGTTATATGACCACAGAATGTTTAAAGCCGGGACGCTGATAAAAAGTTTACCTTTATGGACAAGCATGTTGTTTATAATAGAAAGAAACGCCGTATCGTTTTTCTGGTGCTCCAATACGTCGAATATCCCTATACTTTTTAACGAGGAGTCGCGGAAACCGGCGTCTTCCAGCCTGGAGCAGATAAGATTGTCAAGGCCCCGTTTTTTGGCGTTTAGTATGGCTTCCGTAGAGGGGTCGAGCAATAAAGAGGAGAAACCGTGTTTTTGTAAGGCCAAATCAAGAAAACCGTTCGAGCCGCCTATGTTCAATATGAAATCATCAGGTGGAAATTTTTTTATGATTTTGAGTATGCAGTTGTTTCTGTGCCGGAACCAAAAACTGTCGTCTTCTACGCTAAAGCATCTTTTAGCGGCTTCTGTGGGATAGGATACTTCTTTAGGCCCGGCCGACACCCAGATACCCTCTTTTAATTTCAGGTTATCGGAAATTTTCGGTATTATATCGGCACTGTTCAATTTATTAGCCTCGGCATAGTTATGATTATACCTCAAATGAATTCATGTCTCAAGGCCCGTATTTTATTCTTGCAACTTGTCAGTCTGTTCGGTAAAATTATATCACTACCAAGGAGCGTATATGAGATTAT
>CAZEGO010000009.1:0-21475 GCA_964511955.1 uncultured Planctomycetia bacterium
ATATTCGATAAATATAGCCTTATCATTAAGGACAGGGCTATTTTTTTAGGTGGTTTATGAAGAAGTTAAAAAAACTGTATATCAAGAAATATGCATAAGTTTAAAATTGTTCCACAATATCTAGTATGAGTGTCATGAAATTTATTAAAATATTATCACTATTAATCTTCACGGTTTCGCTCGAGTTTTTTTATCCTTTTGGGGAGAGTTTTTGTTTAAGAATACCCGTGGGCAGCGGGAGTGAAAGAATCCAGAATACGGTCAAAAAAAATTCCATAAACATAGATTATTTTTATCATAGAGCGGGACTTGCCGCCGGCCAGACATATGAACTGGCCCATTCCATGAAACAAAAAAGAAACATACAGCGCATTTTGTCCATTCCTCATATTCAATCGAAGCTAAGGAACAGCTTTGAACTGTTTAATTTAGGCTGCGGCACCAATCCTTTGCCTTCTCTGGATGGCGTGAATTGTCGTGTGACTAATTTCGATCCGGAATTTATGTCTGATTCTGACTTAGTTGAGGACGCCCTGAGGGCGGGAGCGAATTTTGAGCACAAAGAGATTACTCAGGTAAAAAGAAACTGTTTTGTGGCAGTCTGGTACGATCTGCCGTATTTTATTCGAAATTACGCGGGAAGGACCGTTATATGGAATAAAGTAAAAGGCTCAACGGCCGAGGAAAAGAGCGAAGAAGTTTTACGCGAATCGTTCAGGCATACCTGGAGCATTATAGAGCCCGGGGGATATTTTATCATAGCCGGGGACGCCGCGCCGAAAGAGATCAGGGGAGTAAGCCCCGGATATATGTATGATCTAGCTCTTCAGTTGGGTCTTGATGTATCGGAGGTGCACGTTATAGGATCCAATATAAACGACGCTAAAGCCGTGATATTAAAAAAAAGCACTGTTATACCCGAACGTCCTATAATGGCCAAAATACTCAGTGAAAAATTCCCGGATTCCGAAAAAATATCTTTTGCCGATTTAGATACAGGCACGGGTGAGTTCGTAACCGATTTCACTGTTTTTTTAAAAAAGCATTTTAAGGATACGGAAGGGGTTGGTGTAGAGATGTTTGAGAAGTTTGTGGATAAAGCCCGAGAAAATGGTCACAACGTCGTCCACGGCACTCCGGACGTGAAGGGTGATTATGAAAAAGCCGGCCTTGCGGATAATTCTAAAGACGTAGTTACTGTAAATAATATAGAATCCAGGGAATGGGCCCTTATAGAGCAGGCCGACAGAATGCTTAAGGAAAACGGTCTTATATTAATAACGTTTGAGTATTGGGATATTAACCAGGAAGGAGTCAGGCCCAGCACCGAAGAGAGAAAGATTATAAAATATGTCGAAGATTACGGGTATACTACGCAGGTGGTTGATTTCCCGGAAGATTATCCACGCTCGGAATCTTATGTGGACCAGTCCGATGCAATGCTCATAGCGTGGAAAGGCGATTTCCATCCCGCGTCCGAAAAAGAATCCGGGAAAAACCCACAATCCGTTAATATTCCGAGGGTAACCGTCAGAACTACTTTAGGCAAAAAAGCAGGATATGACGAAGGTACGCATGTTCATCCCATAAAATCTATAGTAAACGCTGTTTCAAAATTCAAATCCGTTATACAAAATAAATCAAAATACAGATTTGATGTAGACGTATACGCGAGAAAGATTGAGGGAAACGGGCACGCCGGAGAATGGCTCAGACTGGACGCTGTTCTTATAGCTTTGCAATTGCAGGCTTTAAAAGGAGATCAAATAGAAATAATGGTGGAGAAAAAAGGAATCTTAACCGTAGATGTTATGCAATTTATAATTCTAAACATCAAAGAAGCGTTTGAGAATGAAAATTATACAATTAAAAACTTATCGGAAGACGCGGATTTACTGGAAACGCTTTACCCTGAAATTCCTCGTAATATAATGAGTCAAAAAAGACAACTAATGTCAGGCAGTTAAATAAAAGACCCGCCCTTTATTATCTTTTAAAAATATACGAACTTTGTTATAATTTAGTTTATGGACGAAGAGAGAAGGACCGAATCCAGAGTGAAAAGAATCGGCGGATATCTTCATAAAATAGTCGATATCAAAGACGGTTCGGGAAAGATAATCCATACCATTGCGGCTCCGTTCATGGTGGAGCTGCGTCCTAAAGATGTTCTCCAAATCATAGTCGGTGCTACTATATTGGCGATACCTGTGGGTCTTACGGAGGAGACCTGGTTGCTGGCTCAGGAATTAAAATTTATAAATGTGGCTGTTCTGGGAATACTTTCTCTTTTATTCATTGCCCTGTTCGTGTATTTTAATTATTATCGATTCAATTTGAAAGGCTATTTCTGGCAATATGTGAAGCGGGTTTTGGTTACTTATGGCTTGTCACTGTTTGTCGTCGGGCTTTTACTTACCATTATAGAAAAATGCCCGTGGGGAACGGATAACCTTTTGGCTATGAAAAGGATAATCATCACGGCTTTTCCGGCTTCCATGGCCGCCACCATAAGCGATACCATTAAATAATAAAATGGATACACATCAGTTTTTAAATTCCGGTACGTTTAATTTTATAATACTTCCCCTTTTGATTTTCGCGATAAGGATAATAGACGTCAGTATGGGTACTCTCAGGATAATTTTTATCTCCAGGGATATCAGAGTGCTATCCGCAGTATTCGGTTTTTTTGAGGTTTTGATATGGTTGTTCGCTATCAGTCATGTCATGCGTAATCTTAACAGCCCTGTTTACTACGTGGCATACGCGGCCGGGTTCAGCATGGGTACATTCGTGGGCGTTACTATCGAAAGAGCTTTTTCTTATGGGAATAGGATAATACAGATTATTACAAACAAAGACTCCTCGCAGCTGGTAAAGAATTTGAGAGAAAGAGAATATGGAGTGACCGGTATTGCCGGGGAAGGGGTGAGTGGGCCTGTAAGATTGATATTTACCGTGGTGAAGAAGAATAAGGTAGGGTGTGTCCTGGATATTATAAGACGTTTTGACTCCAACGCTTTTTATACGATAGAAGACGTAAAATATGTCAGGAACAGGTATGTCCCTGCGTTAACACCGCGCAGGGATTCCGGTAAGCTTTTTCAAAAAAGGAAATGATACGGACATGATCGATAGATTCATGGCTTCTTTGGAAGACATATGCGAGCTTGCCATGAAAGAGGGGAAAAAGATAGACCTTTCGGATTGCCCCTACGGTGAAACGACAGGCTCTTGCTCTTTCATAAACCGTCCGGCCAAGTATTATTATTTTCTGGCCGGGTTCGTGAAATCACTCGGGCTTACGACTATATTGGAGATAGGTACTAATTACGGGGGCTCTATCATGTCTATGAGCAGGGGGATACCGGACGATTCAAAAAAAAATAGTTGCCTGGTTACGGTAGACGTTTTCACCAAGAACGTCGATGGTTTTATGAAGTATCCTCAGGTAAAGAGAATAGAAGGAGACTCTTTGGACGAAAACGTCATAAAAAAAGTCGGCGGATTATTCAAAGGAACGATAGATTTAATTTATTTAGATGCCGTTCACGAGTATAAACATACGAGAGATAACATAGAATTATATTCGAAATTATTGAATCCGCGGTATTTAATCCTGGATGATATAAGACTATCCGGGGATATGGAGAGACTGTGGGAGGAATTGAGAGAAGAGTATGGGAATGAGGCATTTGACGCCTCTGAGGTTAGCATAAGAAGGGGTGCGGGTTTCGGAGTCGTTAGAGCGCGTTCTTAATACGGAGAGGAGGAAGATATGAGAAGTATTGCTGTTTTGCTTATTTTTTGTTTTTTTATAGGTGGCCTAATGTTAAGCGGTTGCGGAGAAGGCAAAAAACAGACCGTTGACGTAGGAAAGGACGCGAAAAAGGTTATAGATACAGCCCTTTCCATGAAAAGCGACAATGAGAGGACAACTTATCTGGTTTCACAGGCCAGAGGATTTTATGAGAAGGGAGAATATCAAAACGCTATCGGCGTGTCCGAGTACATACTTAACAATCTGGATGCTAACCTTGCTTCGGCTAAGGATATATTGGAAAAATCAAAATCTAAATTAAAATAAAGCTACTTACTGTAGTCTAAAACAGCCGCTTTTGTCAGTTCGTCGCAGTTTTCTATGCCGTTATCCGCGAGGTCTTTTAATAAAGGCAAGAGCTGAAGACTATATCTTTTAGCTACGTTTTCCGGGTCTAATCCGGGCCATCCCCAACAGGAAGTGTGATATATATCATCTACAACGTAATATAAATCATCTAAGGTAGTAGGGTGCATTGTTTCTACGGGCGCGTGATTTTTTGGATTAGAGACAAGATCTACTATGACAGACCCCGGCTTGAGAAGCTTTAGCATTTTTCTGGTAATGAAAAAGGGTTCTTTCTCGACCTCCCTGCGGTAAGGACGGTTTATGGCGTCCACCAGTATGTCCGTGCCCGGAAGATGCTTTCCCATCTCGAGAAAATTCTTTTTATTTAATATATGTACGGCCGCCAGTTTTCTCGACGCACAGCGAATAGCGCCCACGGCCATATTGCCGTAACCCATTATTTTTACTGTAGCCGTTGAAGGGTCTTTCCCCCACAGTTTAAAACCGTATTCCATACCTATTCTGCCGGAAGTTTCGACCGCCTCGACTTTTCTTCTGCCGAGAGAGTCCTTAAGGTTTTCAAGCGGAATGGCTATTAATTTCTGGTTCCTTAGCGCTTCTTCGAGTTTTGGGCGGCATCTTATATGCATCATGCTCATTATGATGCTTCCCGGGTGCATCTTTTTTATTTCCTCGAAAGATGGTTCTTTTATGCGTACTATGATATCCGAGGCATACACTTCGGCCGCCGTCCCGATTTTGCAGCCCGCTTTTATAAACTTATCATCGGCGATACCTATGCCTTCGCCTGCCTCTTTTTCCACTATAACCTCGTGGTTGGCGGCTATTTTGTTAATTTGTGGAGGCTGTATTATCACTCTTTTTTCCTGAGCCCTGTTTTCAGCTGCAACGCCTATCCTCATTTATGTTTTGCTCCTTTCATTTTGAGTGATTATTTCCATGGCCTTCCTGTCGTTTATGAAAGTACCGTATCTTTTGCAGATAAGGAGAGCCAGTTTTATCTTTATCCTTTTTAAGAAAGACGAAAACTCATAAGTATGGGAGAGAACCGAGACTATTATATCGCCGCTTTCCTCCTTATCCCTGCGCGCGAGGGCTTTCGCCGCTTTCCATATCCCGAAAAGAGAAGTTATGTCTATATATAAAGCTTTATTGTCGGCTTTGCCCAGTGGTATCTCAAATACTTTGCTTTTACCGGGCTTACGGTGGTCCTCATAGGACATTCTATAGTAGTTATCCGGCGCTCCGCGCCAATCCGAGACCAGTTCGCCCTTGTGCCAGAGATATCTGTCGGGGTCGCATGAGAAATCAAGATATAGTCCGTTTTTCTCAAGAAAAGGGACGTTCGTTTCGCAGAACGACAAATACCCACCCCTGTACGATATAATGTTAAGCCTCTTTTCGGATAATCCCCTCGCCATAAAGTCTATGGACTTCCTCATTTTTTCCGGATTTTGCAAATACCCGTCCCTGAATAAATCTTCCTCGTGGCAATGAACTCCGACGCTTCCTCCCGCAGATTCTATTTTCTTCCACAGAGCGATAAATTCGGGCTGGAGGAAAAAATTGCGCGCAACAGGAGACGTATGCACAAAATGAAGAAACCGTCCTTTTATGCAAGAAGCAACTCTCATCTGATGCTTAACGAGCTTAAGCAGAGTCTTCTTATCGGGCATTCTCTCGCTGTCTTTCCTTTTCAGGAGAAAATACTCGTCCCAATCTCCGTCAATGCTAAAAATATAATATAGACTCATAATAAATTAGTATATAATAATGTTAATGGGGATAGAACCATTATAGCTATTATCGATACTATTGCAAGGAGTCTTTTTTTATGAACGCATTATCGCGCGTTGTTTTAGCGCTTATTATTATTTTACTTATCGGATGTTCGGCCAGCGAAACAGCGAAGAAGGAATACAGGGAATCGGGAGTTTTTTTTGACAGCTTCGTTACCATTCGGTGTTTGTACGATAGAGATAAAAACATAATAACTATCAGCGACAAATGTTGGGAGCGTCTCGAAGAAATACACTTGTGCATGAACTCCAGGTCGCCCTCGGGGGACGTGGCGGATATTAATAGAGTAGGTATAAGTTCCGTGCAGGTAGACGAAGACTTATACTATGTTTTACGAAAATCTCTGGAGCTGTCAAAGATCACCCGGGGAGCCTTCGACGTAACGGTATTGCCCCTTATAGAATTATGGAAAGGATATGCCGCAAAAAATATTATCCCCTCCGAGGAAAAAATAGCCGAGGTTAGAAAAAAAACGGGATATGCTTTTATAGAGTCGGGCCCGGGGAACACTGTCTATTTTAAGTCGAAAGAGTCGAAGATAGATTTGGGCGGCATAGCTAAAGGATACGCTCTCGACGAGATCGCAGGCATATTGCGCGGGTACGGGATAAATGATTTTCTGATCGAAGCGGGAGGCGATATGCGTTGCGGAGGCTTGAACACCGGGGGAGAGCCGTGGAAAGTAGGAATACGCGATCCCGAAGATAAACATTCCATAATAGGGGCCGTTTATTTAAATGAAAAGGCGGTTGCGACCTCGGGTGATTATGAGAGGTTTTTTGTCATAGAAGGAAAAAAGTTTGCTCACATTATAGATCCCAGAAGCGGCTATCCTCAAAAGGGGGTTGTCAGCGCTACTGTTATAGCGCCTACCGCCCTTGAGGCTGACGCGTTGTCCACGGCACTTTGCGTAATGGGAGGAAAAGAGGGCACGGAACTTATAAACACTATTCCGGAAGCCGAATGCGTGATTTTCGAAAAAGAGGAAGATGAGAATAAAAAATTCTACAGCGCGGGGTTTCATGAATTTGAGAAACCGCCGCTCCCTATCTTTTGAATGCCAGAGAAATGATTTTTTTTATCAGGACGTTATAAGAAAATCCGTATTTATCCGCGGCTAAGGCGAAATCCTCGTCTTTGGCGAGATTAGGATTTGCGTTTACTTCCAGTATGTGTATTTTCCCGTCCGGGGAAAGCCTTATGTCGAACCTGGCGTAGGACTTGATATCCAGCGCGCGGTAGGCGCGTTTGCATATATCTTCGATTCTTTTGTTAATCCCTTCCGGAAGTTTTCCTACAAGAACGTTTTTTATGCCCCAGCGTTTCCGGTATTTATCGTCCCACTTTGCTTTGTATGTCGCTATGCGGGCCTCATCTTCAAGCTCGTTCCCGAATTTCATTTCTACCGGAGGAAATGCGTGTATTTTTTTATTCCCCAGCATACCTATGTATAATTCCCTGCCCTCCACGTATTCTTCTACTATAGCATCGGCATTTATCCTCTCGTGTATGAATTTGACTCTTTCTATGAGAGAGCTTTCGTTGTCCACTATCGACGCCTGGGCTATTCCTTTCGATGCCTCTTCCCGAAGGGGTTTTACTATAAGAGGTATTTTTAAGCGTTTAGGAAGCCATATTTTACGGCCTTTGGAGAACACGTAAAAATTAGGGACTTTTATTTTGTGAAAGCTGAGTAGCTGTTTCGTGAGGGCTTTGTTGCTGCATATGTGCAAAATGGAAGGAGATGCGCCGGTGTAGGGTATGTCAAGCATCTCCACCAGCCATACGATGTTTTTTTCCAAATGCCTTTTTTCATTGAAGACCTCGGTAAAACAAAGCACCACGTCATACATTTTTTCTTTAAGCTCATCTACTAATATGCTTATGTCGTCGTATATGCCGAGGCATTTTACATCGCAACCGTTAGCCAGCAGGGTTTTATACAAAACGGCTTCTGTTTTCCAGTCGGGATCCTTGAAGGTGTCCGTGAAATCATGGTCCCGTTCGGCAAAAAAAGGACTGTCGAAGAGGAATAGCACCCTTATATTTTTTTTCATTCGTTACCTCTGAGTTCGCCGGTATGCAGGTAATTCATGACCAGTTTAGTGAGATAAACCGAAAAATTGACAAGGGCCAAAGGTTCGGAAGAGGTTATTACAAGATGGAGGGAGCGGGAGCGCTTGTCTATTTTTTTTAATATGTCCTCTATTATATATTTTTTTTCTCCCGTCCAGTCGGATACTCGTATTATAAGTTCTTTCTTATACTTTTTGATAAAGGCATGTACCGTGGATTCATACGAGTCCACGGAAGACTTTTCTGAAAAAATGGTCTTAAGGGCGGCGTCATAAAAGTCGGGGAAATCCTCGGCGTGGTAGCATCTTTTTTTCTTATAATAATTTTTCAGGGTTGTCTTTATTTTAGATGATTGCCAGTATTTTTCACCCTTTGGTTTCGTGGGCGGGAGATCTTTTATTTTTCGCATAAGCTCATCCACATATGTCAGCTTGGAGAGAGCCTTCCAGCCCCTATATCCCGTCTTCCAGTCTGTTCCCGGAGTGAGCCATACCGCGAAAGTTTCCGCGAAGTCCTCGTCGGGATGATACTGGGCGTAATGATTTTCGAGGTGGCGCACAAAGTTTTTACTGTAAGGCCTGAATTTATAACTGTCGCCGTAATCCTGAGAGATCAGTCCGAAAGTTTTCTGCCATTTTCCTTTTTTGTAAAGCTGATAGGCGTAGTTGATAGCATGTCCGGTTTCATGCCTTAAGAGTTTCATGCACCATTCTTTTGTGCTTCCCTCTGCCCTGACCATCATCTTTTTTTCGAGTTTCATCAGGGGCGGATGGGCCAGGAAAAAAGGTATGCCTATGACGGGTTCGCGGTCAGGGGTGAGCCATTCATCCGCCAGGTAGAATTCCGGAAGAAAAGAAATGCCTTTTTCGCGAAGTTCTTCGTGGAGTTTATCGGTGCATTCCCGTAGCCATGTCCCGTTTATGTCTACGGGCAAGTCGCATATTCTGGTGTTTAACAGTTCTTCTTCGGATATGTTTGATAAGTCTATTTTATGTCTTGGCATGATAGTACCATGTTTATTATATATTATAAGAGGTTTCATTTCAAGATAACTCCTTGACAACGAATTACCCCTGAGGTACTATGCTATCGGGTTATGAGAAAGATAAATCCGCTTACCGTTTTTTTGCTCCTCATATCAATCGGCGTTATCTTCGCGATCCAGTTTTTAACCCCTACACTATACGGCGCAGACGGTTATTTACATATCAGGATGGCCGAATTTTTAAGAGATTTCGGCCCTCGCTATAACTTCCACTGGGCAAGGTTTTCCACTTTCACGGAACATTTCTCGGACAAGGATTTTTTATATCATTTTTTTTTGATACCCTTTACTTTTTTCGAGGATATATTTTGCGGGGCCAAGATGGCGGCCGCCTTTTTCGCTTCCCTGGCGTTTCTCGGTTTTTGTTATATCATGAGGAGGTATTCAGGGAGATTGGTTTTTCCGTTTTTTCTTGCCGCTTTTTTTCTGTCCGATATGTTTCTACAGGCCATAAGCAGGCCTCGCCCCATATCGCTGGTAATATTGATTACCGTTGTGGCGGTGCATTTATTCATTAATAAAAAATACCGTGTGATATTTTTCCTCGCAATGTTATATGCCTTAAGCCACGTTACGAGCCCCTTGATTATAATTTACGCCCTGATCATCGAACTTGTAAGGTATTTTGACGAGAAAGAGTTTTTCTGGAGGAATGTATTTACGGCGTGTCTGGGGGTTTTGGCCGGGTTTGTCGTGCATCCGAATTTCCCCGATAATCTTATAGTATTTTATTTAAACTCTGTATTGGTCCCTCTCTATACCCTGAAAACCGGGGTTTTGGAACTGGGTGCGGAGTTTTTTCCACTCAATACCAGGGATTTTCTTCTGAGTTATCCAGTAGTTATTCTGGGTGTTATATCTTTGATTTATGTAGCTGTTTCCCGGAGGCCCAAAGCGGAATTCGCCACCAAAGCTCTTTTGACCCTCAGCATGTTCTTTTTCATATTGTCCTTTGTGTGCAGAAGATATCTTCTGCACGGATATCCGATAATGCTCATAGCCCTTTCGTCGTATTTTAACGACGCGTCCACGGATATAAAAAACATAGGCAGGAAGGTCGCTGTCTTCGTTATAATTCTTTTTACCGTCTTCGCGGCCAATACTTTCAAAGGAGTCCGTTATGGCGCCTTCGTCACTAAAGTTATAAACGGACATTATGAGAGTATGGGTAGCTGGATGAAAGAAAACATACCCGACAGAGAGCTCATATTCCACGCCAATTGGTCGGACTCTCAGTATTTTATAGGCCTTAACCCGAAAAACGATTATTTTGTGACCCTGGATCCCGTATACATGTATCACCCTAGCCCGGAATTATACAAATTATACAGAAATCTTTCGTTCGGAAGAGTAGAGGATCCCTATGTTGTATTAAAAAACATTTTCGGTTCAAGATACGGCTACGCAGGAAAAAGTTATTTCAGCGGTTTAATAACGCAAATCAGGCAGGACAAAAGATTCAAAATACTAAAAGAAGACAACTTCGGCATAATATTTAAACTATAAAAGTAGACAATCCTGCCTGCCGGCAGGTAGGCCTGCCAGGCAGGATTGTCTACCCGGGCTTGACATATTTGTGAAAGTGATATTTAATATAAGCCCAGACAGGGAGAGGTGCCAGAGCGGTTGAATGGACCTGTCTTGAAAACAGGCAAGCGCTTGACTGCGCTTCGGGGGTTCGAATCCCTCCCTCTCCGCCATTTTTCGAGCTGCGAAAACCGGCGGGATCTCACCCGCCGGATCTTTCTACATATTTCTTTATTTTATATATTTCCCCTGATATAATATAGAAAACAATAAGAATCTGTCGTTTAACAGATCGGGAGTATTTATGAAAAAGATTATCACTGTTCTGATTATTGTAATAGTCTTGTTATTTGCCCTTGGAGTTACCAAGGATTTTTTTATAAAAAGAGCCGTCCAGACAGTAGGTTCTCATGTTCTGGGTGTTCCCGTGAAAATAGGCGGACTTTCTTTCGGAATAATCAGCCGTTTCATAAAAATAAAAGACCTTAGGATATATCATCCCGAAGGATTCCCGGATGGAATCCTGTTGGACATACCGCTCATTAAAGTAAAATACGATCTCGATTCGTTATTGAAGAAAAAAATTCATCTACCCGAAGTAGTGTTTAATCTGGAAGAAGTTAATATTATAAAAAATAAAGAAGGAAAACTTAATGTCGATTCGCTGAAAATATCGAAGAAAAAAAAGACTGCCTCGAAGGATGAGAAATTACGCTCTCAGTCCCCCATGAAGATAGATTTATTGGTACTTACGATCGGAAGAGCCGTTATTACAGATTACACAAAAGGCGAAAAACCCTCTGTCGAGGTGTTCGATGTGGGAGTGAAAGACAAGACGATAAAAAATATTACGAGTGCGCAGCAACTTACCGGTGTTGTGCTGATGCAGGCCATGAAAGACACGACTATAAAAGGAGCCGCTATTTACGGTGTTGCTGCTGTGGCCGGGGCGGCTTTTCTTCCGGCGGGAGTGGCGGTTGCTCTGACAGGCAGGAACAGCACCGAAAAAGATTTCAACGCCGACTATGATAAGGTATTTGACACCGCTCTTTTGGCAGTGAAAGAAATAGGCGAAATCGCCTCGAAGGACCGTTCAGGAGGCATGATAAGAGCTAATGTGAGCGGTTCGAACGTTACTGTCAGAATTATGAGGAATGATGATGGAACCAGCAAGTTGACGGTATCGGCCAGAAAATTCCTGATTCCTAAGCCGGAGATATCACAAAAAGTGCTGGGTGATATATCGGAAAAATTGAAATAATATAGATTATTTTATAATCAGATTGCGGAGGAAGGAGTAGGCTATGAGTCTTTTTCTGTTTTTCACGATAATAGGAGTGTCCCTTATAGTAGTAAGGATAGGCGCCATAGCATTTGAGCTGGCCGGCCTTTCCAGGCCTTTGGCCAAGTTCCAGGCACTGTCCTGTTTTACCGGTACCGGGTTTACCACGAAGGAGTCTGAACTGGTTGTTAACGATCCGCAGAGGAGGCACATAGCCTCGATATTAATGGTTCTCGGTAATGCCGGACTGGTGACTCTTATAGCCACATTTGCCAATACTTTGAGGACATCAACAAAAGAGCTTCCTTTTCAGGCGCCCGGAGTGCAGCCCAATTTAGTGCCGTGGATAAATATGGCCATAGTAGTTTCAGTCCTATTCGTTGGATATTATATATTCGTAAAAAGTGGTTTATCCGAGAGATTTACCGATATGTTGCGTAACAGAATAATAAAAAAAGGGCTTGTAAGAAGGATTTCTTTTGAGGAGCTTGTCGTTTCTACAGGAGGCTACGGTGTCAGTAAAGTGGAAATGTGCGAAAAAAGCCAGATAATAAACAAGACTCTCGCTGAGTCCGGATTGAGAGAACAGGATGTTTCGGTGCTGGCGATAGAAAGAGAGAACATTACCATACCCAATCCGCCTGCTTCCGAGGAAATCCTACTGGGCGATAAACTTATATGTTTCGGGAAATTAGGCACTATGAAGAATAAACTCTGTGTCGTGGACTAAGGAGAATTTTATGATTTCAAAACTTAGTAATTTTTTGAAAATTGATATCTGGAGGATCAGGTCCAAAAATCTGCCTTTCGGGAAATCGGTATTGATTAAAAATCTCAGGACTGTGCTTCTCGCCTTGAGAGGCTTTAACGAGGATAAGTGCCAGCTGAGGGCGTCGGCGCTGACGTTTTATTCTTTGTTATCGATAGTCCCTGTTTTGGCCATGGCTTTTGGGGTGGCCAAAGGATTCGGTTTCGAGAAACTTCTCGAGACGCAGCTCTTGAATAGATTTCCCGGTCAGGAAGAAGTACTGAGTCAAACAGTTGATTTTGCGAACAGGTTGCTCGAGAACACCAGGGGAGGGATGGTAGCGGGTATAGGTGTGGCGCTTCTTTTCTGGACGGTCATAAAAGTGCTGGGGAACATAGAAAAGTCTTTCAATGACATATGGGGAATACGGGAACACAGAAATATAGGGAGGAGATTCAGCGACTATCTATCCATAATGTTATTATGCCCTATTCTTATAATCATGTCAGGTAGCATAACGGTCTTCATATCTACTCAGATAACACTTATAACCAATAAGATAATGTATTTAGGCATATTCAGTCCTTTTATTTTTTTCATGTTAAAACTTCTGCCGTACGTGGCCATATGGGTTGTATTTATTTTTATCTATACGTTTATGCCTAACACAAAGGTAAAATTCAAATCAGCCTGTCTGGCCGGTATAATTGCGGGGACTATTTATCAATTAGCCCAATGGGGTTATATAAATTTTCAGGTAGGTGTCGCGCGATATAACGCCATTTACGGGAGCTTCGCGGCCTTGCCTTTGTTTTTGGTGTGGTTGCAGCTTAGCTGGTTTATTGTGCTTTTCGGCGCCGAGATTTCATTCGCGCATCAGAATGTCGACACTTACGAATTTGAACCCGATTGCCTTAAAATCAGTTATTCCTTTAAAAAAGCGCTATCCGTACAGGTAATGTACTTGCTGGTCAAAAAGTTTTCAGGGTGCGAAGGCCCCGCGACAGCGAGCGAAATTTCGCATATCCTGGAAATGCCTATAAGGCTGGTACGACAGATATTACGGGAGCTGCTGGATTCCGGGTTGGTTTCCGAGACTAATACGGGTAAATATAAAGAGGTGGCTTTTCAGCCGGCCTGTGATACAGGAGGTCTTACTATAGCAAAAGTCGTGAAAAAGATGGAAAAAAAGGGCAGTGACGAAATACCCGTCATCGACACAAAAGAGTTAAGTAAGATTATGGATTCTTTGAGAAAATTTGAGGAAATAGAAGAACAGGCGGGCGCCAACCTGCGACTTAACGATATTTAGCTATATGAATAAAATAACGGTTATTTTTATTTTTTTGATGACATTATTTGTTTGCTGCGCCTGTTTTTCGGATGAAGGAAGCCCGGGATTCAGATTCGTGAGCGATTACATAGAGACCCTAAACTACTTTCAGAAAAACATCGATAAGGTCAAGAATATATTCCCCGGGGGTTATGAAAATAGGACTATTTTTCTGGATGAAGCGCTTAAAAATTCAACCTTGAGCGTACGGAGGATAAAAAAGTCCATAAGGCTTATATCTAAGTACACCGAATCCAAAGACCTGAAAATCAGGACGGCTTCCAGGACTATACTCGGAGTTTATTCTGAATATCTAAGGCTATACGAAGATATTATGGATTTTCAGTATGATTACGTGCGCGGTGTCAGGAAATTTAACGCGGATAAATATTTATTCAGAATGAAGGAATTTAAAAAAGAGAGCGCTCGCATTTGGAAGACCCTGGTCTACGGCCCTTTTTTAATAACGCAAACTCTGATCGAGGCGGAAGAGTTAAAGATAACCCCGGAAGAGAGAATGAGCCTGATAAAGCAAATAGACGACGATAATTTCCTGTATTCCATAAAAAAGGAGAAAAACAGCCCTCCGTCAAACCCCGAAACCTGCAGGGACAGTATCCGTAAGTTTTTGGTAAGCGGATATAAAGTTAAAACAGGCAGCTATTAAAGCATTGGAAAACATAATCAGAAAGTTGTATAATAAAGGAAAAGCAAGTAAATCAGGAACGAAAGGAGAGCGTTATGCAAAAAACCCCTTTAACAGCCGAGAAAATAGCGAATTTTTGCCATGTTACCCATAGAACCGTTTTAAAATGGATAGAAGAGGGCAAGATAAAAGCTTACAAGACGCCCGGTAATCACTATAGGGTAAAGCAGAACGATTTTTTAGATTTTCTTAAAAAATATAAAATGCCGGTACCGGATACTTTAAAAGAGATTACAGCCTCTCCTAAAAAAATACTCATAGTGGACGACGATGAAAACATGGTAAATTCCATAAAACGTATTCTTAGAAGAGAAGGGAATTTCGAACTCGAGACTTCTTATAACGGCTTTGACGCCGGGATGAAATTTTTGGGTTTCTCTCCGGATGTGGTAATACTTGACATAAAAATGCCCAAGATGGACGGTTATGAAGTGGTCAGAAGGATAAAAGAATTTACGGACATAAACGACATCAAAGTCATAGCCATGTCCGCTTTTTTTGAGGAAGAAGGTAAGCACAAGGCTCTTTCCCTTGGAGTGGACTTTTGTCTGGATAAGCCGTTTAAGTCTCAGGAGCTATTGGAAACTTTGAAAAAATGTTTATGATAAGGACATCGGCCGATGGATATGAAATGGAAACTTGTTAAACTGGAATCGAATGACAGATATCAGAGACTATTCAGCAAAGAATCCGGTACTTCTGGCATAAAGGCCGGTCACGTGACGTTGGCGCCCGGAGAAAAAGTAGGGGAGCACACCACCGGGGAGAGAGAGGAGGTCTTGGTTATTATAAACGGTAGAGGGGAGGCGGTTCTCGGCGAAAAAGAAAAAGTAACGATAGAAAAAAACACCTCTCTGTATATACCGCCGGAAACCGGACATGATATAAAAAACACCGGAGATGAGCCGCTGGAATACGTTTTTATAACTTCACAGGCGAATGTTTTTTAATTGAAAAAAAATTTTTATATGCTATAATTTTTCTGTAATTCACAAATTAAAAAGGGGGGGACGAAAAATGAAAAAATTTATCAAATTGTGCTTTGTGATTTTCGTTTTGCTTATGTTAGCTGTGCCGGGTTTCGCGCAGGATGAAATAGCCGTTGAGGGCACTACAGCCCAGGAAACTCCGGCGGAAGAACCTTCCGTCGAAAGCATAGCCGCCGAAGAAACAGCCGAGGATATATTAATGGATGAGGAAATGGCCTTGTCCGAGGATTTCGGCGAAGGCGTAATCACCGGTGAGGTCGTTTCCACGGACGTTACTTCCGGTACTATAGTGATAACCACGGAAACCAGCAAAACCATGACTTTTTCGGTTGTTGAGGGCGAGACTATTTTATGGGAAGGCATAGAAGACGTAGAGCTCTCTTCTATAGAAAAAGGTCAGATAGCCGAAGTGGGTTACTACACAAACGACAACGGCCAGGCTATAGCCAGCTGGGTCGATGTTTTGGTAAATGAATAACGGTCTGAACCATCAACAGCCGCCCCCGGTTGTTCCTCAGCCGCCCCAATCCATAAAAAAGCATTCCACTAATCTTGTGCCGTCACGCGTATTTTTTACCCGGGGCGTTGGTACTCACAAGGAAGAATTACGTTCTTACGAGATGGCTTTAAGGGAAGCCGGAATAGAAAAATGTAATATTGTTCATGTGTCCAGCATTTTTCCCCCGGGATGCAGGATAATCTCACGCAACGAAGGAATCAAGGAATTAGTCCCGGGCATGATAACATATTGCGTAATGGCGAAGTGCAGTTCAAACGAACCTAGGAGACTTATCGCAGCCTCCGTGGGCAGCGCGATACCCGCGGAAGAGGGGATGTACGGATACCTGAGTGAGCACCACGCATATGGACAAACAGACGAAATAGCGGGGGACTATGCCGAAGAACTGGCTGCAAGGATGCTTGCCTCTACTTTGGGATTTTCGGATTTTGATGAGTCTAAAAACTGGGACGAGGTAAAGGAAGAGTACAGAATGAGCGATAAAATAGTCCGAACCGGAAACATAACCCAATCCACCATTATAGAATCAAGCGGCAACTGGTCTACCGTTGTAGCTGCAGCTGTCTTTTTATTTTAACCCACCGATTATAAATCTACAATTAATAACATAGCTGCTATATTTATCATATTATTATATTGACATAATAGTCTCGTCTGCTAAAATATGTAAAAACACGCCGGGGTAGCTCAGTCGGTAGAGCGACGGACTGAAAATCCGTGCGTCCCCAGTTCGATTCTGGGCCCCGGCACCAGTTTTTTGTGGACAGAATCGACTACGTATCGCCTACACAAAGGAGGATACAGATGAAAATATTCCGCACGTTTCTTTTTGTCTTGATCGCCATTCTTACCATTGTCACATTAACCCATGCCGCTATCCCAAAAGTAATAAACTATCAGGGAAAATTCACGGACAAAAACGATAATCCACTTTCGGGTAATTATCTTGTTACGTTCAGGTTTTATGACGTTGCCTCGGGTGGTGAGCCCATGTGGGAGGAAGGTCATATTCTTACAGTTAACAAAGGCCGATTCAATGCGCTTTTAGGGTCTATCAAACCACTCGATGTGGATTTCGGAAAAGATTTATGGCTGGGCATCGAAGTGGCCAGCGACGGTGAAATGTCACCGCGGATAAAACTCGCCAGTTCTGCGTATGCCTTTAATGCCAAGACCATAGACATGCTCGAGTCGAGCCAGCTTCTTAGGAACGATATCGACGCGGTAATGTCCGGAGACCTGACACTGAAAAAAGACCTGATATTAAGAGGAAATCTATCTGAACCCAGCAAGATGGTCTTGACGGATGCCAAAGGGAGTGAATATTATCTATGGATTGACACTGCGGGCAGACTGAGAATAAAGAAAGGTGCGCCTGTTTCCTTAAAAGACGGAGCCGTGGTAGTGACCGAGATACCGGGCGTGCTATCCGGTGTCTTTATGCAGAGAATAACTTTTTTACTTATCCTTGTGGTTCTTATGGTCTTTTTGCTTATTTTATACTCTATGAAGAAAAAAAAATAATAATTTTATGAGGTATAAAAACGGATTTACTCTTTTAGAGCTCCTTATAGTTTTTATAATAGTGGCGATACTTGCCGGAGTGGCCATTCCCGTCTATCTCAAGACGGTCGAGAAAGCCAAAGCCCAGGAGGCCGTAAATAATCTCAGACTTATACATCTTGAGGAAAAAAGATACTACACCAGAAATAATGAATTTTCATACGATGAAGTGCCTGGCGACAGTAAAGGTATAGACAGATTGCCCATAGATAATCCTAACGACAATCCGGGCAGAAATTTCAATTATTCGGTATATCCATATAATGTTGATTCTCCTAATTTCGAGGCTAAAGCCGAAAGAAGACCGAATGCCGGTTTGCCATACAGGAATCATGAATACACAGTCCACAAAAACGGTATAGTGGAAGGGCCTTTAATATAAATCAAAGACAAAGGAGAGGGCTATGGCAAAATACAAAAGAAGCGTTTGGAATGTTTTTACGATAAAGAGCAAAACACAGCTTAAATTTGTACTGCTGTTGCTTTTCTGTATGTTTATTCCCAGCGTATTTGTAGGCATATGCATGTATTACTTTATTTTCAAAGTGGTTACCGAAGGAGCCGGTGTTCCCGAGCCTATAGCTTATAATCTTTTCCCGATACTCAGGCAGGTTAATTTGACAATGGGAATCGGGCTTTTTGTTATTTTCGTTATGTTTCTTATGATAGGGCTGTACGTTTCTCATAAACTAATAGGGCCCATACATAGATTAAGAAGGGAACTTAGACAGATTTTAGAAGGGGATTTTAACCACAGGATAAAAATGCGTAAAGGTGACGATTTACTCTTCGTTGCCGATTCGGTTAATCAACTACTGGATAAGATGAAGTCCTAAATCTCGCTTATTTTACCCTCCGTATTTATAACAAAACTTTTTTCCGTACTCTTTGATACAGCTTCTATTTCGACGTCGTCATGCGTGGCTTTTGTTATCCGATAGTCGTATTTCGGGTCGACAGGTTTTTCTATCTGGAGTTTTTCCCAGTCGTTAGTATACCTGCCTTGATAAGCATAAAAATCTTTCTCGGCCGCCAACGTTATCTCTAACGTAAGCTTAGCTTTTTTTTCCATGCCTATACGGGCCTGCTTGCTGTAACCGATAATGGCCAAAGAACTTAAAACACCCACGATTATCATGACCAGTATGACTTCAAGCGCGCTGAAACCGGATATTTTTCTCATAAACCACTCTTAAAATGAACGTGGCCTGTGACTTTCCATTCGGTGACTACCATATCGGAAGGTATGCTGGCTCCGGGTATTATCTGTTCTCCCTGGCCCAGCGGACCTGCGGCCGGAGGTGAAAAAAGGGAGGGGGCAACGGAATAAGTGGGATTTACGATAGTTTCAGGATTAAAGCTTTGCCTGTATATAAGAGAATTAGGTGACACAGACGTTGTCCTGTAAAATACCGAGGCCTGCCACGTCTCGTCGTACCATGCTCCTATTATGTCAGATGCTTTATTACTATATGGATTTCCGGCATCATTGGCGCGGACCTGGCTGCCTATGACGAACGCGCAAAGAAACAATATTATTACCATTAAATATACGGATAGTTTTTTGAATCGCATTTTAACCCCCTTAGTTATTAAGGACAGGAGTGTAGCCCACCTCAAATTCATATTCGTTTTTGCCTTCTCGAATAGCTTTTTGTATCGCGTAGAATCTTTTTTCCGACACGGAACTTGTCTCTTGCGCTGAGCGGCGTTTATTCGGCAAAAGTAGACCTATTATCGTTCCGAGACACAGCAAAGCTAATAAAATTATTACTCGAAATGTATATGTCCGTGCACGTTCCATTTGGTCATCACCATGTCCGGTTCAAGTGTTGTCTGGGGAACATCGGCCGGTCCAAAACTGGTAGCGATTGGAAACACGCTTATTTTACCGCATATCACGCTGTCCATGCCAGCGGAAGGGTCCATGGATTTATATCCGGATTCGGTGGAGACATAAGCTTCCGTAGCTTTCCAGTGCTCATCATAATACACACTTGCCGGTTGCTCACCGCCGGATACTTCTCCTTCGGGTATGGACGCTCCGAGATTTTCAATGGGTAAGAATATACCTATATAAAAACCCAGAGCCAATACCGCCATACAGCCAAAAATAAAATATAAATCTTTCTTTTTCATAATTATCCCCGCTTTCGTTTTTATTTGCCCCCGCCCCCGGCGAAACCGCGTATGAATATCGGAAACGCTCTTGGGCCGGCGGCACTGAGATAAAAAGTCTTATTTAAACCGGAAGGAGACTCCACGCTGCTTATTATTTTATAATTAGCGGAACCCGCTACCTTGGCCAGTTTATAATGTATTTTATAGGTTTTCCCGCCGACGTCAAAGTCAAACTCCCTCTCTGTCCATTGACCGGCCCCTCTGCCTATTTTGCCTTTCCCGAAATCCAGCATAGCCACGGAAATACCCGTCTCGCATAAATAATATGCCAGAAATCTATCGTTATAACTGTGAAGGGCGTCCACTCTTGAGCTGACAAGTACATACAAATAGAGGACTGCAAGCGTTAGGGTCAAGGTAAGACCCGCTACTACTATTATGGCTACGCCACCCTTTTTTCCTGAAAAAAATCTCATATGTTAATTAATCTTACCCTGTGGGATAGGACGGTTCCTTCCAATTAAAGACGTTCTTAACTTAATGGGATAAGGCTCATGGGATGCCTGTATTTCTATACTTAGTCTGTTTTCCCCGGATGCGATGGCTTCCTTTTTAAACCGCAGGTTTTCCACGTCCATTAAAAATACTTTTGCCGGTTTATCGTCCGCGATGTTGTAGTCGTATAAAACCTGGTTGGCAGCAGGGTCGTAAAATATTTTTGCGTTTCTCTTACTTCCTCCGTAGATAACGTCGAATTCTACGGCATTTCCGCCGTCGGTTACTTTCTGCTCGTTGCTGTGTAATACCCTTTGTACTATATATTCCAGGCCGCTTCCGAGCTTAGCAGTGGATATTATGGCTTTTTGATTTACGTCTGTATACATCAGCCCTATATATTTACTGTATACGGTAGCCGCGCCTATAAGAAAAGCTAAAAGCACCACGGCAAGTATTAATTCCAACAGAGTAAAACCTTTCTTATTTCCGTACATGAGCACCTCCTGTTTTTATTCCCACCAAAAGTCCTGTATTTCCAGCTGTAACTGATTGTTGCTGACAATGGGAATCAACCCAATTTCAATTTTTTCTGTTTCTCCGCCTCTTGATTTCCAGGTGACTACTACATCTTCCCTGAATGTGTTATAAAAATCAGGATCTTTCCTTGCTTCATAGTAGATTCTTACGCTGCGAGGATAATCTATCGGTACGAGGCCTTTTTCCTCTATATCTCCTAAGAATTGAAAAGGGTGTCTGTAATATTTCGGGCAAAAAAACCACCATTCTTTCAGGTCGTATCCCTCGAAAGTCTTAATCCCCGGGCAGGCTTTTCTGGGTTCGTGTATAATTTTACCCGGAGGATAAAAATACCATAGCTTAAACGGATGAATAAATTTGGCGCCTTCCCCGAATTCCGCAACATCCCTAGCCAGGTTAGCGGCTGTATAAAAGTACGAGCTTGTAACTAATATATTGTCCAGCTCTCCGTATAATTTAAGCGAAGCGGCTATGCCAAGGCTGAGTATAAGCGCCGCTATGATGATCTCGATTAATGTAAGTCCTTTTTTGCATGAGTTCATTTTTTTTCTTTTAATATCTCGCATAATAAAGTATAACATATATATAAATAATTAGT
>CAZEGO010000010.1:0-909 GCA_964511955.1 uncultured Planctomycetia bacterium
GTTATAAAGGAATGAAAGTCCCGGAAGTCCTGCTTTCGGGAGACCATAAAAAAATAAAAAAGTGGAGAGAAAAAGAATCCGTCAGGGTTACGAAAAAAAAGAGACCCGACCTGATTAATAAAAAAAGGAGGGAAAATGAATAAGATACAGGATATCGAGAAAGAGCTGTCAAAAAAAGACGTGCCGAATTTTAACATAGGCGATACGGTAAAGGTATACGTTAAGATAAAAGAAGGCGATAAGACCCGTCTGCAGGCCTACGAGGGGACGGTAATAGCCAGGAAAGGTTCCGGCATCAGAGAGTCTTTTACCGTAAGGAGGATATCATACGGAGAAGGGGTGGAAAGAGTTTTCCAGCTTCATTCTCCCCTGATAGATAAGATTTCCGTAGAAAGAAAAGGCAAAGTAGCTCGAAGTAAACTGTATTACTTAAGGAAAAAAATAGGAAAGCGGACCAAGATTGAGGAAGATCGTTCCTATCAAGAACAGAAAGATGCTGCTATGGGAGAGGAAGGCGTTTCGTAAAGGCGCTTCCATAATCATAGGGCTGGACGAGGCCGGGCGCGGGCCGTTAGCCGGTCCCGTAGTCGCCGGTGCCGTTCTTTTGAATCCGTGTCTTTCCCGGAAGTTTGCCTTTTCCGGTTACAGGGAACGGCTGGATGACTCCAAAAAGCTGAGTGCCGCTCAAAGAACCAAATCCTACCGGGAAATATCCGAAAGAGCCATATTCGCAGCGGCCGTATCGGACAATAACTACATCGATAAACATAATATTCACGAGGCGACTCTGACGGCCATGAAAATGGCCGTAAGCAGGCTTCTCCGCAAATATTGCGCCCTGTACGGCCGAGAAGAAGAGAATATAAGGGATAAGATATGCCTGCTTGTGGACGGGAGGTTTGCCCCTGA
>CAZEGO010000010.1:919-10208 GCA_964511955.1 uncultured Planctomycetia bacterium
CAAAGTCAGACGCGACAGGATAATGGTCTCTTTTGATAAAAAATACCCCGGATACGGTTTTTCCGGGCATAAAGGATACGGAACGGATTTTCATTTCAGGGCGCTGGAGAGATACGGGCCTTGTACCATTCACAGAAAAAGTTTTCATCCCATTAAAAACAATGACACAGAAAAGACAATCCCTGGGCAGGCTCGGCGAGAAAACGGCCGTCGCCTGTCTCAGGAAAAACGGTTACAAAATAATCGAAAAAAATTATAAGACAAAATGCGGTGAAATAGATATAATAGGTAAAGACGGCGACCGCATATGTTTTATAGAAGTTCGTTCCAGGAGCGGAGATAAGTTCGGTCCTCCCGAGCTCTCCATAGACAGACTGAAGCAGCTTAAAATATCCAGGACGGCTCTTATTTACATCAAAAAACGCGGATTGTTAAAGTCCGGTTGTCGTTTCGATTGTCTGACTGTCTGTGGCGCCGGCAGTCGTTCGCCGCGGATAAAGCTTATTAAGAACGCTTTCGATCTGGCGGAGCCGCTCAGTTACTGAAGGCCTTAAGATACGCAAACCAAGACGGAGGTAAAATTGAAAAAAGTCCCCTGCGATCTGGAAATAGCCCAATCCGCCGAATTAAAACCCATATCCGAAATAGCGGCGTCCATGGGGTTAAGAGAAGATGAGATCGAGTTATACGGTAAATATAAGGCCAAGATATCCCTGAAAGCACTCGACCGCCTTGCCGAAAAGAGGAAGGGTAAATATATAGACGTGACCGCTGTTACGCCCACACCCTTGGGCGAAGGTAAAACAGTTACCACCATAGGCCTGAGCCTCGGCCTGGCCCGGCTCGGGAAAAAAGTTATAACCACGCTCAGACAGCCTTCGATGGGTCCGGTGTTCGGAATAAAAGGAGGCGCCGCGGGCGGAGGATATTCGCAGGTACTCCCCATGGAAGATATAAACCTCCACTTTACGGGTGACATTCACGCCGTGGGAGCCGCCAATAATTTACTGGCGGCTTTTATCGATAACCATATTTTAAAGGGAAACAAACTCAATATAGATCCCGATTCCATAGTGACAAGGAGGGTGGTAGATATAAGTGACAGGGCTCTTCGTCAGATAAAAACGGGTCTCGGCGGTAAAGAAAACGGCATGCCCCGTGAAACCGGTTTTGACATAACAGTGGCCAGCGAGGTGATGGCGATACTGGCACTTGCCGAAAGCCTGGAAGATTTAAGAAAACGTCTTGCCGGGATGGTAGCGGGTTCCACGTTTGACGGCGAGCCTGTTACCGCGGAAGACCTTCAGTGCGCGGGCGCTATGACCGTACTTCTTAAAGACGCGCTGAAACCCAATCTCGTCCAGACAACGGAAAATACGCCCTGTATAATGCACGCCGGGCCTTTTGCCAACATAGCTCACGGCAATAATTCGGTATTGGCCGACATGATAGCCTTGAAGCTCGCTGATTACGTCGTAACGGAAAGCGGCTTCGGCGCGGATTGCGGCGCGGAAAAATTCATGAACATAAAATGCAGGACCTCCAGCCTTAAGTCTCCGGATGCCGTCGTACTCGTATCTACGGTAAAAGCTTTAAAAATGCACGGGGGAGGTTTTGACGCTGCCCCGGGTAAGCCTCTCGATATGGAGCTGGTAAAAAAAGAAAATGTGGAAGCGGTGATAAAAGGTTCCGAGAACCTCGTTAAGCACATAGAAAACGTCAGGCTTTTCGGCGTGCCGGTCGTGGTAGCCATAAATAGATTTACTTATGATACGGATAAAGAAATCGATGCCGTCAGGGACATAGCGCTGAGGGCGGGTGCCAGCAAGGTCGCGCTGAGCGAAGTATGGGAAAAAGGAGGCGAAGGCGGAAAAGAGATGGCACGGGCCGTCCTTGACGCGTGTGATGCTCCCGGCAGTTTCAGGTTTCTCTATGATCTGAACGAACCTATAAAGACTAAAATCGAGATCATAGCCGAAAAAATATACGGTGCGTCGGACGTGGAATATTCCGAAACCGCCGAAAAGAAAATAAAATACTACACTGAAAAAGGGTACGATAAACTGCCGGTAAATATGGCCAAGACGCATCTTTCGCTGTCGCATGACCCCCTGCTCAAAGGCAGGCCCTCCGGGTTCGTGCTTCCGGTAAGAGACGTGCGGATTTCCGCGGGTGCGGGTTTTTTATATCCTCTTTGCGGCAAGATGAGGACCATGCCCGGTTTACCTTCGGTACCCGCGGGAACAAAAGTCGACATCGATAAAGACGGAAAAATAGTCGGATTGTTTTAGGATAGGACGGAACGGCATGACATTATTCATAAACGACTCTTTAAAAAGATACCTGGAAGAAATTGCGGCGCGTAAGCCCGTTCCCGGAGGAGGGAGCGTTGCGGCGTTCAGCGGGGCGCTGGGGGCGTCTCTCCTGGAGATGGCCTGCAATTTTACTATAGGTAACGAGAAATATAAATCGTTCGAAAAAGACGTTTGCGACTGCGTGTGTAGTCTCAAAAAAACGAGAGAAGTCTTTTCCGGGCTTGTCGACGAGGATATAAGGGTGTATTCCGAAATAAGAGACGCTTATAAATCGAAAGATAAAAGACGGATAGAATGCGCTCTGCAAAAGGGCTACACGGTGTCGCTTAAGATATGCGAAGCCGCCGAATCAGCGATGAACAGGGCGCTTTGCCTGTGCGAAAAATGCAATGCGAACCTGATTACCGATATAGGATGCGGGGCTGAACTCCTGAAAGCGTCGTTTAATTCGGCGTTGTTTAACGCCGAGATAAACCTGAAAGGCATAACCGAAAGCTCTTTTGCAGAAAACGGGCGCGAAAAAATAGACGACCTGAAAAAAGAAATAGACAGGTCTTTTTCGGAAACCGTATCCAAAACAAAAGACAGGATGAGGTGATTATGGCCGCTGCGATACTCGACGGAAAATCGCTTGCCTTGACCATCAAGGAAAAGATTAAAAACGAAGTCGAAGCATTAATCAAAAAAACCGGAAAGGCCCCTAAGCTGGTAAGCCTGCAGGTCGGCGACAACCCGGCATCCGAGGTGTATTTAAGATCTCAAAAGAAGACCGCCGAAAATCTCGGCATAGGTTATTCGCCGGAGAAGCTGGGCAAGGACGCCTTACAGGATACCGTTACGAAAAAAATAACCGAGTTGAATCTGGACGATACGGTTTCGGGTATTATGGTACAGATGCCTTTACCTTCCCGTATAGATTCGGCCGTCGTTGCAAGATGTATCGATTCGACCAAGGACGTAGAGAGTGTCCACCCGCGGAATATGGGTGAGATAGTTTTTAACAGGGCCGAGATAGCGCCCTGTACCCCGAGTGCCTGCATGGAGCTGATAAACTCCATAAGGGGCCTCGATCTCTACGGTAAAGAAGCGGTTGTGGTGGGACATAGCGAAATAGTGGGCAAGCCACTGGCACTCATGCTCTTAAACAGTTTTGCGACTACGACCGTGTGTCATATAGCGACGGGAGAAAGAGGCTCTCTTCCCGAAGCCGTAAAAAAAGCCGAGATATTGATAGTCGCGGTCGGCAAAGCTGGTATTATAAAAGGTGACTGGATAAGGGAAGGCGCCATAGTCATAGACGTCGGTATAAACCGCGTAGACGGTAAGATAGTCGGGGATGTAGACTTCGAACCGGCCTCGAAAAGAGCCTCGTATATAACTCCGGTACCGGGGGGCGTCGGACCTTTAACAGTGGCGATGTTGATGAAAAACGTTGTTAAAGCATATAGTATTCAAAACAGATTGAAATCCGAAATCCCAAGCACGAAATCCGAAACGAAAAAGGATTGTCCGTAATTTTTTAAAATTTTGTATTTAGAATTTTAAATTTGTTTCGAATTTCGATATTCGAGTTTCGGATTTATATAGGAAGGCAATCTATGAGCCTGTGCGACAAAATTAAATCCGGTAAATTTATTTTGACTTCGGAAATCGGTCCGCCAAAGGGGACGGACGTGGAAGAGGTTTTAAGAGACGCGGAGCTTATAAGAGATCGTGTGGACGCTATAAACGTGACGGACCTGCAGAGTTCGGTTATGCGCGTGGGTTCCCTTATCATATCTAAACTGCTGATAGAAAGAGGCATTGAGCCGGTTTTTCAGATGACCTGCAGGGACAGGAACAGACTGGCTCTGCAGTCAGATTTATTATCGGCCTCTGTGGCAGGAGTCAAAAATATACTGGCGTTGACGGGTGATCACCCGTCGCTGGGAGACCATCCCCGGGCCATGCCGGTTTTTGACATGGACTCGGTACAGCTGTTGGATACCATAAAGACGCTTCGCTCAGGCAGAGACATGGCCGGAAACGAGCTTAAAGGTGCGCCGGATTTTTGCGTCGGAGCGGTAGTGAATCCCGGAGCGGATCCCATTGAACCCGAGATAATCAAGATGGAAAAGAAGATAGCGATGGGAGCGGAGTTTTTCCAGACGCAGGCTATATACGACATCGCACTGTTCGAGAAATTCCTGAAGGCGAGTGCCCATCTGAAGACTGTTATAATAGCGGGTATCGTACTTTTAAAATCCGCCGGCATGGCCCGTTTTATGAATAAGAATGTAAGCGGCGTATTTGTCCCGCAGAATCTTGTGGATGAAATGGGTAAGGCTACGGATAGAAGCTCCAAATCGATTGAGATAGGAGCCCGTATCATAAAAAAGTTAAAACCTATCTCGCATGGCATTCACGTTATGCCGATAGGGTGGGACAAAAAAGTACCTTTGCTTCTGGATGAAGCCGGACTATAAAAATCCCGGGGGGGTTATTATGTCAAAAGTATTGTACGATTTGTCAAAATCCGGATCTGAGAAAATCATGGCACTTGCGTCGGGGGTGTTCGAAAAATCCGTCAAAGAACACGGGACGGCGAAAGAAATAAGCTTTCAGGATACGGCATTTTTTCTGCCCGTGGCATTCGCTCTTCTCGGTAAAGAAGTAAAAACTCTGGGAGACGCGGAAGCTATTTTAAAGCAAGCCCGGGAGATTCATGAAGGAGCCGGTTTCATAACCATTCCCGATATAGACGGGCTGTTGAATTTCGGGCTCTCGACCATTCTTTCCGCCGAGGTAGCGGCGGCTATCTTGTCTTCCGAAAGCGAAACCCGGGAAAATGGTTACGCGGGCTTTATTTCGGATAGTGTTTTAAGGTCTCTGGGGTTACAGCTCGTTGACGGCAGGATAGCGGGTGTTTGCGTGATAATAGGGCAGGCTCCCGATTCCGCATCCGCCGTTAAAATCATAAGAGACGCTCAAAGAAAAAATCTTGTTTCCCTCTTAGTAGGCGACTCCAAGGACAATAATATACTCGAACAGCTGAAAAAAGAAAATATCAGCGTCGGTCTCGACAGCTACATAGTACCTCTCGGAAAAGGCTTATTGTCGGCGATTTACGCCGTAAATTTCGCTTTGAGAGCGGCGTTAAGCTATGGGGGAATAAAGAAAGGGGACTGGAAAAACTGTCTGGAATATTGCAGAAAAAGATTGCCCGTGTTTTGCGTTGTGCTGGGCGAAGTAGATGATCTTACCGTAGCCGTAGGCACCGGTGCGCTTTCTCTCGGCATTCCGATAGTTACCAATGACCTTAAAGTGCCCGAAGTGGGAAAAACGCCTTTTACGATGTACGAGGCTATCAGCGTCGAAAAAAACCCCGAAAACCTTATATCAAAAGGTGTCAGCGCAAAAGACATAAAGATAAAAATTACGAATATCGATATTCCGGTTTCTTATAGCGCGGCCTTTGAGGGCGAAAGGGTAAGGCGCGAACAGATGTACGCCCAGTTCGGCGGGAAATATTCGGATGCCTTTGAGTATGTAAAAATGACCGGTGTCGATAAAATAGAAGACGGAAAAATACAGGTTACGGGGTTGGAGCTCGACGATATAAAAGAGGGCGGGGCTTCTCCCCTGGGTATATTCATTGAGGTCGCAGGGAGAAAAATGCAGAAAGATTTTGAGCCGATACTGGAAAGGCAGATACACAGCTTTCTGAACGAGGCGATGGGCGTTTTTCATATGGGCCAGAGGGACATGTGCTGGATACGCATATCCAAAGACGCTAAAAATAAAGGCTTTAAGCTGAAACATATCGGCGTGATATTGCATGCGAAATTTCATGACGTATTCAGCTCTATAGCCGATAAAGTACAAATTACCATATTTACCGATCAAGACGGCGTTACCAAAACCGTAAACGAAGCCAGGAAATCTTATGAGGAAAGGGACAAAAGAGTGGCCAACATGACGGATGAGAGCGTCGACGTATTCTGGACGTGCACTCTCTGTCAAAGCTTTGCGCCGAATCACGCATGTATCATAAAACCCGAAAGGATAGGCCTGTGCGGCGCTTATAATTGGCTGGATGCAAAGGCCTCCAACGAACTTAACCCCTCGGGCCCAAACCAGCCGGTAAACAAAGGCAGGTGTCTGGATCCGGTTAAGGGCGAATGGGAAGGAGTAAATCAGGCCATCTTTCAGAAGTCCAACCGCACCATCGACAGATTTTGCGGTTACTCCATAATGGATTCACCCGAAACCAGTTGCGGCTGTTTCGAATGCATAATAGCGCTTCTGCCCGAAGCCAACGGTTTTATGGTGGTAAACAGGGAATATTCCGGAGCGACGCCCGCCGGTATGAGTTTTTCGACCCTCGCGGGCACTATAGGCGGCGGTCAGCAGACGCCCGGCTTCATGGGAGTGGGCAGGCTTTATTTAACAAGTAAGAAATTCATATCGGCCGAGGGAGGCCTGAAGAGAGTAGTATGGATGACAGCGGAGCTTAAAGACGCTCTTTCTGATAAACTGAAAGAAAGAGCAAGGGAAGTCGGCGAACCCGGCCTTTTTGATAAAATAGCCGATGAAACGGTAGCGACAGGCGTGGAAGAACTTTTGCCGTATCTGGAAAAAACCGCCCACCCCGCGTTGAAAATGGACCCGCTTATATAACATACAGTCTGTCATGCGTTTTTATGTTTTTGGCCGGCCGTAAGGATTTTTTTATTGCATAACCCGTAATAAATTGATAAACTTTTACCTGAATTATCATGTTTATCATAGTCGAAAGGAGTTCTAAATGGCCTTATCCGGACTTGATATATATAAATTATTACCCAAGACTAACTGTAAAAAATGCGGTTCGCCTACCTGTCTGGCTTTCGCGATGAAGCTTGCCATGAAGAAAGCCTCATTAGACCAGTGCCCCGACGTTACGGAAGAGGCAAAGAAGGAGCTGGATCAGGCGTCGCGCCCTCCCATAGCGGTCGTAACGGTGGGATCCGGAGACAAAAAAGTAGAGACCGGCGGCGAAACAGTGCTTTTTCGTCACGAAAAAACCTTTTACCGCCAGACAGCCATAGCTATAACGGTCGACGATGAATTATCCGAGGAAGGCCTGATCGAAAGAATGAAGGAGATAAACTCCATAGCCTTTGAGCGCATAGGTATTCAGATAGGCATAGACTTGATAGCCGTAGTCAATTCCAGTAAATCCGCCGAAAAATTCGCCGCGGCGGTAAACGTCGTAACGAAAAACTCGGATAAACCTTTGGTATTTGTCACTGAGGACATAAAGGCAATGGAAGAAGCGCTGAAGGTCAGCTCCGACAAGAAGCCTTTGCTTTACGGACTGAGGAGGGATACTCTGAAAAGCGCGGCAGGCATCATTAAACAACACGGTGTGCCCGTGGTCCTGAAGTCGGATACCCTGGAAGGAATAGACAGCCTGTCACGCGAAGCCGTTTCCCTTGGGCTCGAGAGTATCATGCTTGATACCCAACCCGCCGGCACACGGCAGGCCATAAATGATTTTACACAGATAAGACGACTGAGCCTTAAAAAGAATCACAGGCCCATGGGGTTTCCCGTTGCCTCTTACCTGAGATCAGGAGAAGATAAGTTCGAGACGGTCAAGACAGCCTCGACTTACATAGCGAAATACTGTTCTCTTCTGGTACTTGATACCGCGGAAAGAGACGTTCTTCTTCCTCTTATTACATTGCGACAGAATATTTATACCGACCCTCAAAAACCTATTACCGTAGAAGCGAAGCTTTATTCGATAGGGCCTGTAAACGAAAACTCGCCGGTGATGGTAACTACAAATTTTTCCCTTACTTTTTACACTGTCTCTCCCGAGATAGAGGCCAGCAAGAAGGGGGCGTACCTTCTGGTTACGGATTCGGACGGGATGAGCGTGCTTACGGCCTGGGCGGCCGAGAAATTCACTCCCGAAATAATTGCGGAGAGCATGAAAAAATTCGAGACGGAAAAAGCGGTATCCCACAAAAAAATAATTATTCCCGGTTACGTATCTGTCCTCAGCGGAAAACTGGAAGACACGTCCGGATGGGAGGTCCTTGTCGGCCCCAAGGAAGCTTCGGCGATACCTAAATACCTTAAAGAAGTATGGAAATAACCCATGAATACGGCTAATAAAATAACCATATTCCGTATTTTATCGATACCTTTCTTTATCGCGTGCCTTTTATATTACAGCCCGGCCAGGCCTTATCTGCGTTTTGCGGCGTTTATTATTTTTGCTGTAGCCGCGTTTACCGACGCCCTGGATGGTGGCATAGCGAGAAGTAGGAACCAGATAACGGAACTTGGCATAGCTCTTGATCCCATAGCGGATAAGCTTCTCATAACCAGCGCGTTTATTTCTCTGTCTGTCATAAATACTTTGCCCGAAGAGATGAAGATCCCTGCCTGGGCCGCGCTCGCGGTAATCAGCCGGGACGTTATAATAGTCGTCGGATCCCTGCTGATATACGTCCTCAAGGGAGATGTATCCATAAAGCCGAGCCCTCTCGGGAAGATTACCACTTTTTTTCAGATGGCGTCCATACTTTCGGTGTTGACGGTATTTAATTACCGTTACGTATTCATATACCCCGCTATAATACTTACCGTGCTTTCCGGGATAGATTATATATGGAAAGGCTCGCGACAGTTAAATGAAGCCTGATAAAGGGGCCATGCCCAAAATAGCCATTGTCGGAAGGCAGGGAGTAGGTAAGTCCACTCTCTTTAACCGCATCATACGGAAACGTCGGGCTATCACCGAAGAGAACGGCCCCACTACCCGGGACAGAATAAGTGAAACCGTGGAATATAACGGGCGTGTCTTTGAGTTAACGGATACGGGGGGGCTGTATTTCGACCGGAAACAGGATGTTTCGCGGCTTGTCGAGAACCAGGTTATCAGGGCGATAAGCGAGTCCGACTATATTGTCCTGTTATGCGACGCCGGGACAGGCATT
>CAZEGO010000010.1:10218-18981 GCA_964511955.1 uncultured Planctomycetia bacterium
CAGGCATTGTGCCTCTGGACCAAACCATAGCGAAGCTTTTGAGAAAACACGGGAAGAAACCTTTTTTGGCAGTCAATAAAGCCGATAACTCCGCCCTGGCTCAGTCGGTTTCCGAATTTTACGCGCTTGGTTTTGACGAACCGATAGCCGTATCGGCTCTGCACTCAAGAGGCGTGAGCGAACTTCTCGATATCCTGACAGACAGAATGACCGGTTTTGAGGATTACCGTTCATGTCCGGAAATAAGGATAGCGGTTACCGGCAGGCCAAACGCGGGTAAATCTACCATGGTAAACTGCATAGTGGGGACGGAAAGAGTGATAGTAAACGGCGAACCGGGCACGACAAGGGATTCGGTCGACGTACGATTTAAACGAAACGGAGAGCCTTTTGTCATAGTGGATACCGCCGGAATTCGTTCAAAAGCCAAAATAAAAGACGATACCACCTTTTTTAGCATACTGCGCTCTGAAAGAAGCATAAAGGAATGCGATGTCTGTGCCGTGCTACTCGACGGTACACTGGGGATCACCAAAGAAGACCATAGGATAATAAATCTAGTACAAAAATATTCCAAACCGTTTGTGCTTGTGATAAACAAATGGGACATATGCGAGAAAAAGGGATTGAACGTAAAGGACTATGAATCGGCGATAAGAAAAATATTAAAATTTATATATGCTTCGCCCATTGTTTTTACGTCCGCAAAAAAAAACAGAAACATAAACAAAGTGCTGGACACGGTAAAAGAACTTTTCGAAAAATCACGCAAAAATTATTCCACCGCGAGATTGAACGAAATATCCGGGAAATTGACCGTGAAGTCGACCAGGATTTACTCGGCTCGCCAGGTAAAAGACGTTATTCCAAAAATAGAATTGACTGTCAGAAACCCGGATGCGGTGAAACGTCAGGAAGTTTCCCATATGAAGAACGCATACCGCAGGGAATTGGCGTTGTACGGTGTCCCTATAAAAATAGCGCTTAAAAAAAAGAAGTTCCGGCATAAAAGATAATCGACGTTTCCGCGTGCTTTCGCGGGGTACGGCATGAGATCCGACCGGATTGCCGTAAAAGGAGATAACGCTTATGGAAAAATATATACCTTTTTTGGGATTAACACTGTCTTATCTTATAGGTTCGGTACCAACCGCTTATATGGCGGGGAGAATACTGAAAGGTATAGATATACGCAATTACGGCAGCGGAAACGTAGGCGCAACCAACACGTTCAGAGTACTCGGGAGGATGCCGGGCATAGCCGTTCTCTTAATCGATATCGTTAAAGGCTATATAGCGGCGGGCTACCTGGCCGAAGTTTTTATGATATTGTCTCCGGCGCACAGACCCGAACTCTACCGGATAATAATGGGGCTGGCAGCTATAGCAGGCCATAACTGGAGCGTGTTTTTAAAGTTTAAAGGCGGCAAAGGCGTGGCTACGAGCGCGGGAGTAGTTATAGCCCTCATACCCCGGATATTCCTGATAGGTTTTCTGGTATGGCTCGTAACGTTTATAATAACCGGTTTCGTGTCCGTTTCTTCCGTCTTAGCTGCAATAGCGGGACCCGTATGCGCTCTTGTTTTTCGCGAACCCGCGGAAATTATAATTTTCATGAGCGTTTTATGTTTAATAATAGCATATAAACATAAATCGAACATCGAAAGGCTTGTTAAGGGAGAGGAAAAAAAAGTTAATTTGTTTAAAAAGAAGTAGTTTTGTTCTGAGGACAGAGCGTGCATCAGTCGGAGTTTCAGAAAATATGATCCCTTGATTATATCTTATTTTAGCCTGCGCGCAGGCTAAAATAACCATACAGTGATATGACACAATACATTGACAAGACATTTGATGAGAGGGGGCCTTTGGCGGGGGTTCTGCCTGATTACGAAACCAGGGACGAGCAGGTTCGTATGGCCGAGGCTATAGACTCCGCTGTTTCCGATTCCGAAAAGCTTGTGGTCGAGGCAGGCACGGGGGTAGGAAAGAGTTTTGCCTATCTCGTTCCCGTAGCGCATCACGCGCTTAAGGAAGAGCTGATTGCCGTCATATCCACTAACACCATAAGCCTGCAGGAGCAGATAATAGAAAAAGACATACCGTTCCTCGAGAAGGCCCTGGGCACGGATTTCAAAGCGGTTCTTGTCAAGGGACGGCATAATTACCTGTGCCTGCGCAGATTAAAGAGGTCCGGCTTTAAGCAGAAAGACCTGTTTTCGGGCGGGAAAGAATCCGGGGATTTCGCCAGAATAGTCGCCTGGTCCTATGAGACTGCCGACGGTTCCCTGTACGACCTTGACGAGATACCGAGCGCGAAAGTCTGGGACATGGTCTCTTCGAATACCGAAAACTGCATGGGAAAGAAATGCCCGTATTTTAAAAAATGTTTTTTCCAAAAGGCACGTGAAAAAATAGCCGATTCGCGTTTACTCGTCGTAAATCATCATCTTTTTTTCTCCAACCTGCCTCTGCGAAAAGAGCAAAAAAGTGTTCTCCCCGAATGGGATATACTGGTATTTGACGAGGCTCACAGTATAGAGGGAGTCGCGACCGACCATCTGGGAGCTAAAATCACCAGCGGCACCCTTAAATACCGGATGGACCTCTTGTTTAACCCCGGAAAGCAAAAAGGCTTTCTCTGTTCCCTGGGCTCTCATGAGAGCATGGAGTGGGTCGAGACGGTACGAAAGGAGGCCGATCTTTTTTTTAAGGATATACGGGCGTATTTCGAGTCGCGGAAGCCGGTAAGGGAAGCCGATACACTGAGGATAAAAAGGCCCGGATTCATTGACAACAGATTATCCGGCGCTCTTACAGGGCTATCCGATTCCCTTATAAAAACCAAAAGAGAAGCGAAAAACAAAGAAGACGAGCTTGAGATATCCGCGTCTGTCACAAAGATAAACGCCATGAAGACGTCGATAGAGATAATTCTTAATCAGGATATGGAAGATTATGTTTACTGGATAGAGGCGTCCGAAACGCGAAGCGAAAGAGTGTCGCTTAACGCGGCTCCGATTAATGTGGGCAGCATTCTGAGAGATACTCTTTTTTCCGAATACGTGCCGACCGTTTTCGTCAGCGCCACGCTTTCGGCGGACAATGAATCCTTCGGCTACTTCAAGAGCCGTGTAGGCCTTGACGGCACCCGGGAGCTCATGCTGGGTTCACCCTTTGATTACGAAAATCAAATGAGTGTTTATATTCCCAAAAATATGCCCTCGCCTTCGAAGGTAAGAGACTATGCCGCGGCCGTAACCGAAAAGATAAAAAAATACGTAGGCAAGACTAACGGCAGCGCCTTTATACTCTTTACCAGTTACGCGTTCATGAATATGGTGTATAAGGAATTAGAAGACTTTTTAATAGAGAAGCGATATAATGTCTTTAAGCAGGGAGACGGTATCGGACGGAGCAAGATGCTGGCCGGGTTCAGGGAAAAAGAAGGGTCTTTGCTTTTCGGAGTGGACAGTTTCTGGCAGGGAATAGACGTAAGAGGCCGCTCCCTTTCAAACGTGATAATAACCAAGCTTCCGTTCTCAGTGCCGGATTTCCCGGTCACGGAAGCGCGCATCGAAGACATACAAAGGAAAGGAGGTGACGCTTTTCTCGAGTACAGTCTGCCGGAGGCCATATTGAAGTTCAAGCAGGGCTTCGGAAGGCTTATAAGAAGCGGGAGGGATACCGGTATGGTAGCTGTCCTTGACAGCCGTATCGTCAAGAAACACTACGGAAGGCTTTTTTTAAGGGCTATTCCAAAATGCAAAATAATCCTTGAAAAATAGACCATTAAAACTTGACAAAAATTTATAGAGGTGTTATAATTAAACTGATTATAAAAGTATAAAAAATAGAGGTTTACATGTTTATATTTAAAAAAATAATAATTACGCTTATCGTTCTTTTTTCTATTGTAAGCGCTCTCTCGCCAGTTTGTGTTTGCGCGGAAAGTATATGGGAGCGACGCGCAAAAGGTACAACTATAGAAAAGCAGGAAGAAAAAAACAGCCCCGAGTCGTTTTCATCCTCACGGGCAGCATCCTACGAAAATGAATTAGAACCCGAAGCTATTCTTATACCCGATCAATACGGCACCGTCATAGAAACGCATGAGGGTACAAACGGTAAACTCATAGTGCACGTGCAGGACGCCCATATGAATTACGAGGCCCAAAAAAACGAAGCGGCTATCATAGAATCTCTTATAACCGATTACGGGCTCAATTTGATACTTCTCGAAGGCCGGTTTACGGATGAGAATTTTGATTATGTGCGGGAAAGGGAGCTTTTGCACGCTAGAATCGAAAAAGCCGACAAGCTGCTTAAAAAAGGGTTTATAAACGGGATCGATTACCTTAACATTGCCTCCAACTACGAAATGCTTATAAAACCCATAGAAGAAAAAGAGCTGTACGAAAAGAACATAAATTCATTATGGTTTATCGATGAGTTCAAGGGCGAGGCCGACAGGTATATTTCAAGGTTTATCGTGGCGGCCGATAGACTAAAAAGCTCTCTGTACAATGCGGATTTAAAAGAACTGGATATGAAAAAAACCGCTTACGACACAGAAAAAATTGATTTGCTCGAGTACTATGAGTATATGTTTTTTAAGGCTAAAGAGGTCGATATCCCTCTTTATACTTTCCCTAATTTTACTAATCTTGTCAGAGCCGGTGAGCTTGAGGAGAAGATCGACATGGTCGCCATACGGGACGGGAGCGCTTCCGATGGGGAAATGAACGCATATGAAGAGTACCTTGAGCTGACGAGAAACCTTAACATAAGCGATCTTTTCAAGGAGGAGCCCTTACTGGAAGGCGTTCTGCAGGATGTACTTGCCGATAACTATGATCAAAAAAGGCTTTTCAGGATATCAAGAGCCCTTTCGATCATCAAAAACCTTCTAATGATAAAAGTAGTTCCGGAAGAGTACAGGTATTTTCAGGAAAATAAACGCGATTTTGACCCCGGGTTCTGGTCGAAATTCCTGGAAGAAAAAGCCGAGGAAGCGGGCATAACCATCAATTTACCCGCTGATTATTCCGTGATCAGCGATAACTTGCCGAAGATAGAAAAGTTTTACGGCCTGGCGGCTGAAAGAAACCGTGTTTTTCTGGGTAAGACCGAAAAACATCTGGCGAGGGAAAACATGAATACGGCCATACTGGTAGCGGGCGGATTCCACACCCCCGCTTTAACGAGACTCCTGAAAGATAACGGCTATTCATATGTTGTAGTCAGCCCCAAGGTAACCACCGAGACCAATGACGCTATGTACCGCACCGCGTTAAAAAGAGGAACAAGTTTTAACGCGAACGGGACAAACTAAGAAGGAGACAGTTATGAGATTAAAAAACATTTTGATGGTTTCGCTTATGGCTCTTATGGCTATAACGTTGTGCTTGCGGCCGGCGCAGGCAGTCAAGGATAATAGCCAGAACCCCGAGACAAGAGACCAAATCAATAACGATATGCCGGAAAAAGACAGAGATGAAAAAGGTTCTCTCTGGAGTGCGGTCAGGACTCTGGCAAACATAGATGAATATCACAGCAGAGGCGTAATTACCGATGTCGAATATGACGATTACGTGACTAACGGCAGAATGTCCAGGGCAACTTTCGATAAACTCAGAAAGGGAGCCGGAGACTGGTCGCAAACAACCGGTGACAGAGAAATCAGGGAATTAAAAGACAGTGGATTTATCAGAGAAAACCAGGTGGATGGAATGTATGTATTTAATCTGCAGCCGACAAAAGACGACATAACCAGGGTTCAAAGCAACGATGAACTGGTAGTCGTCATGGACAGAGGGAGCGGAGTACAGCAATTGGCCGCGGACGAGGTAGCCAGTATAAAAAATGCGTTCGGCATGGGCATGGAAACCGGGGATTATGCTTTTGCCGGAGACGATTCACGCCTTACCGCTTTGTCTATGGAGCAGGTTATACCCACCACTGATACCGTGGTATCTTCGTCTCAAGCCGAACGGGATTATTTGCTTGATATGGTTGGAAAAGGTTATACTGTCGCCATAGCTACAAGGTCAAGAAGCAAGGCTCATATAAACGCTGTTATAGACGCTTTCGGTGACAGAGACAGGATAGTCGACCTTATAGACCGGGATAAAATACTCTTCAGTCACGTACCCAACAGTAGCGTGTTTGATATCATACAACAGCGCGCGGGAGAGGGACTGTCGGAACGTACGGCAGATAAGTATGACAGATCCGTAATGGAGAATCTCGGCAGCGGAGTATAATACGGCATAATAAAAGAAACAGATTGTTAATTTAAAAAACCCATCCGACTAAAGGCGGATGGGTTTTTTAATGGATATCACGTTTTTTATCGGTTTGCAGGTTGACATGGTTTTTAAATTACTATATAATTTATTAGCTATATAAGAGGCACAGTACTTTTGCGCCCCCTTTTCTACTTTAGACTTTTGACTGTGCAGGAGACATACATATGCTACCCGATAAAAAAGGAAAATTCGCGGAATTCGGCGGTAAATTCGTACCCGAAACGCTCATGGCCGCTCTTGAGGAGCTGGAGCGGGAGTACAAAAGAGCTGTTAAGGACAGGCGATTTAAAAAGAAATTAAAGAGTCTTCTCGAAGTATACGCGGGCCGTCCTACACCGCTGTATTTAGCTGAAAATCTTTCCAAAAAAACCGGGAGAAAAATATACCTGAAAAGAGAAGATCTGCTGCATACGGGAGCTCATAAGATAAACAATACCCTGGGACAGGTCCTGCTCGCCGTCAGAATGGGTAAAAAGCGTATAATAGCCGAGACCGGAGCAGGTCAACACGGCCTGGCCACCGCTACCGCGGCGGCCGTATTCGGATTACCGTGCGATGTCTATATGGGCACCGAAGACATAGAACGCCAATCATTAAACGTCTTCAAGATGAAACTTTTGGGAGCGAGAGTTTTGCCGGTCACATCGGGCAGTAAAACATTGAAAGACGCTACCAACGAAGCCATCAGGGATTGGGTGACAAACGTAAGCCATACGCACTATGTCATAGGCTCGGTAGTTGGCCCACATCCCTATCCCGCAATGGTAAGAGATTTTCAGACCGTTATAGGCAGGGAAACAAAAAAACAGATATTGAAATACGAAGGAAAGCTGCCTGATTATATAGTCGCCTGCGTCGGAGGCGGCAGTAATTCCATAGGTATTTTTCATCCTTTCTTCAACGATAATGTTAAATTTACGGGAGTTGAAGCGGGCGGCCTGGGGCTTTCATCCGGTAAGCACGGAGCCGCTATATGCAAAGGAGAGCCGGGTATACTGCACGGCAGCAAAAGCTACTTATTGCAGACTCCCACCGGACAGATTACCGTAGCGCATTCCGTATCCGCGGGCCTGGATTATCCCGGCGTGGGGCCCGAGCACGCCTATTACAAGAAAATAAGACGGGCGGCATATGTGTCGGTGAGCGACAGAGAAGCCCTGAGGGGTTTTAGGACCTTGTCCACGCAGGAAGGCATAATACCGGCGCTTGAATCCAGTCACGCGATTTTTTACGCCGTAGACAGGCTGGCGCCGAAAACGAAAAAAAACTCAGTGATAGTGATATGCCTTTCGGGCCGGGGGGACAAAGATATGGGTATAGTGAGACCGCTTTTAGGGATAAGCGATAAGGGATAATGGATATGATTGCCAACAGAATTGACAGGAAATTTTCCGAGCTGAAAGAAAAAAAGCTTAAGGCTTTTGTCCCTTTTATTATGGCCGGAGACCCCGGTCTGTCTGTAACGGAAAAGCTGGTGCTCGAACTTGACAGGCAGGGTGCGAGCGTTATAGAGCTGGGGGTGCCTTTTTCCGATCCGCTGGCTGACGGTCCCACCATTCAACGCTCGGCCGAAAGGGCTTTGAAAAAAAAGATCAGCGTTGACGCTGTCCTGAATCTTATTAAAAGTATAAGACGTAAAACCGATACTCCGATAGTTCTTTTGATATATTGTAATCTTATCCATCACTACGGGGCGGACAGATTCGTAAAGCGCGCCGTGTCGTGCGGCGCGGACGGAGTCGTTATACCCGATTTACCCTTCGAGGAATCCGGTAACCTGCGGCGACTGGCGAAAAAAGAAAGTCTTGCCGTCATAAACCTGGCGGCCCCTACGAGCTCGGACGCGAGGCTCAAAAAGATTTGCGGCTCATCTAACGGTTTCGTGTATTATGTTTCTATCACAGGTACGACAGGAGCCCGAAAAACCCTTTCCGCCGAGTCCTTGAAAGGTATCCGGAGAGTCAAAAAGATCTCGAAGAAACCCGTATGCGTAGGTTTCGGAATTTCGTCCCCGGAACAGGCCCGAAAAATATCAAAAATAGCCGACGGAGTAATAATAGGCAGCGCTATAATTAAAATAATAGAAAAGAGCAGCGACAGGACCATGGTCAAGGATGTAGGGATTTTTGCCGGGAGTATAACAAAAGCGTTAAATTCGAAATTCGAAGCACGAAATCCGAAACGAAAAGAGGAGTAGCTTTATATAAAAATAATTTGTGGGATTTAGAATTTTGAATTTGTTTCGGATTTCAATATTCGGATTTCGGATTTTTATAATTTTAAAGGAGTGATTATATGTATGCAGTAATAATGGCTGGCGGTAAAGGGGAAAGGCTTTGGCCCAAAAGTACCCGGGAAAAAGCTAAACACGCACTTGCTTTCGGTACAAGGAACGTAATGATACAGGAAACAATAAAAAGGCTCCGCAAGGGGCTTGACTTGGAAAATATATTCC
>CAZEGO010000010.1:18991-21154 GCA_964511955.1 uncultured Planctomycetia bacterium
TTGTCACCACAAAAAAACAATACCCCGAGCTCAAAACCTACGTATCGGTTTTAAAAAAGGAGAATGTCATTCTGGAGCCCGAAGGAAAAGACACCGCTCCTGCGATATGCCTGGCGGCCCTGAGGCTGAGAGAAAGGTTTGGGAACATAACTATGTCCGTTCTTCCCGCCGACCATATAATAAAGAACGCGGATACTTTTTTCAGGGACATGGCTTTGGCGGAAAAGACCGCCGAAATCGACGAAAACCTTGTTATTCTGGGGAAAAAGCCTAAGCATCCTTCGGTTGGATACGGATACATAGAAATAGGCAAGGGTTCAAAGAAACGCTATGCCGTGAAACGTTTTACCGAAAAACCGAAAAAGAAAAAAGCCGAAAAACTTTACAGGAACAAAAACTATCTTTGGAACAGCGGTATTTTCGTGTGGAAAACGGATTCCATACTGGAGGCCTTTAAAAAGTATATGCCGGATTTATATTACGGGCTCAAAGACAGTGCGAGGCTCAAGAGCAAAAAAGGTTATACCGCAAAATTAGCATCGGCCTACAGGAAGATAAAGCCCCTATCTATAGATTACGGAGTGATGGAGCCTACTTCCGAACACGGGTCCCAGAAGATTTTCTGCATAAAAGGGGGGTTTGACTGGGTGGATATAGGCTCGTGGTCCAGTATCGAGGAAATATACGATAAAGATAAGAACGGGAACGTACTGCTTTTTAACGGCGGCCTCCTGGACGTGAAAAATTCGATTATAATCGGAGAAAGATCGCATAAGATAGGATTGATCGGAGTCAGAGACATTATAATCGTACAGACCAAATCGGGGACACTGGTCTGCAAAAAAGACAGGGCTCAGGACGTAAAAGAGCTCGTGCGAAACTTTGCTTAGTATGGGCAGGGTGTTAGGGCTTGACATAGGCGATAAGAAAACGGGCATAGCGATAAGCGGCCCGTTAAATATAACGGCGCAATCCCTTGACACGGTCGGTACGCACGACCTTTTCGCTTCGCTGAAGACTATCATAAAAGAGCGCGGTATTACGAAGATAGTTGTGGGTGTGCCTTACAACATGAACGGTACAGAGGGCCCGGCTGCGGCAAGGTCCCTGCGCCTCGCGGGCATAATAAAAGAAACCTTCAGAGAAGCAGAAGTAGATACCGTGGACGAAAGGCTTACTACCGCTCAGGGAGAAAAGGTGTTACTGGAGGCGGACATATCCAGAAAAAAAAGAAAAAAAGCCATCGATAAGCTTGCCGCGCAGCTTATACTGCAGGCATATTTAGACAAATGTACGGAAAAATAGAACTCGAAAACGGCCTGAAAATAATATTGAACCCCATGAAAGACAGAGAGTCTCTTTCTGCAGGCATATGGGTAGGTGTCGGATCGAGAAATGAATACCGAAGAGTATCCGGCGTATCGCATTTTATAGAACATATGCTGTTTAAAGGAACTCCTTCCATGAGCGGGCGCAGGATAAAAGAAGAAATCGAGGGACGGGGCGGATCCCTGAACGGATTTACGTCCGAAGAGATAACCTGTTACTTCGCCAAAGTCAGCAAATTTCACGCGGATATAGCGATTGACGTGTTATCCGAGATGGTCATGAACGCGAGCATGAAGAATAAAGATATAGAAAAAGAACGCGCGGTCATCACGGAAGAGATCAAAATGTATAAAGACATACCCAATCATTATATACACGACCTGCTGAATGAGGTTATGTGGCCGGATAACCCTTTGGGTTTTTCCATAGCGGGCGACATCGGTTCCGTGGGGTCTATAACACGAAAAGACCTGTTCGATTATAAGAAGATTAACTATTCGCCCGGAAATATGGCTTTTGTCCTGAGCGGGGAGCTTGACCATAAAAAAATATCCGAAAAAATAAAAAAACTTTTCGGCAATCAAAAACCGGACCGGGTAAAAAACATAAAGAAATTTCAGCGCCGTCAGAAAGACCCCGTTGTCAGGTTTATCTTCAAGCCTACGGAACAAACCAGGCTGGCGATAGGCCTGCACTCTTACGGAAAAAAACACAAAGACAGATACGTTCTGAGCCTGCTTCATATCATACTCGGGGCTAATATGTCTTCAAGGCTTTTTGAAAGCGTCAGAGAAAAAGAAGGCCTGGCATACGAGATATCTACCGAAATAAGGC
>CAZEGO010000011.1:0-2049 GCA_964511955.1 uncultured Planctomycetia bacterium
AGGAGTAATAGCCATGGCTACCGTATGGAGAATGTTCGGCAAGCCGGACTTGTCGATGGCCATGAACGGGGCCCTGGCAGGTCTTGTAGCTATTACCGCGCCGTGTGCTTTTGTCGAGCCATGGGCTGCTATATTGATAGGAGGAGTTGCCGGTGTCATAGTGGTTATGGCTGTCGTGTTGTTGGATAAATTGAAAATAGACGATCCGGTAGGTGCTGTGCCGGTGCATGGATTTAACGGAATATGGGGAACGATAGCCATAGGCCTGTTCGGAAGGGCTTATCTGGGTCTGGCGAACGACGGATTATTTTACGGCGGAGGCTTAACTCAGCTGAAAATCCAGATTTTAGGTGTTTTAGCCGTAACCGTTTTTATAGTCGTGGCTATGGGCCTCGTGTTTAAATTACTGGATAGCACGATAGGCTTACGGGTGTCTCGCGACGAAGAATTAAAGGGACTGGATATAGAGGAGCACGGAATGGAGTCTTATTCGGGATTTCAAATTTTTACTACCCAGTAAAAAAGGAGGGATTTAATGAAGCTTATTATAGCCATGATACAACCCCATAAATTACCGGATGTCAAAAAAGCCCTATATGAAGCCGATATTTCTAAAATGACCGTGACAAATGCGTTGGGTTGCGGCCAGCAGAAAGGTTTTACCGAGACTTACAGGGGCGTTATTCACGAGATAAATCTTTTGAAAAAAATGCGCCTGGAAATAGCCGTTAATGATGAGTTTGTCGAACCCACGGTAAAAGCTATAATAAAAGGCGCCAAGACAGGTAATATAGGAGACGGTAAAATTTTTATATTGGAACTCGGCACGTGTATAAGGATAAGGACAGGAGAAAACGGTAAAGAAGCTATAGGCTGACCCTAAAAAGAGGTTACCGCTATAGTCTGATTTTTACTTATAATTACAATAGAACAGCAAGACCAAAAACTAAGCACATTGCGGTGCTGAATTGAACGGATGAACGAAGGCGTTCTAAAACCATAAAAGGGTTTAGAGCGCCTTTTTTATTTTATAAACAATTACCATGTCCCACACCCCGTGCGGGACATGGTAGGAAACAAAAAGGAGATATGATGGCTAGGAAAATTCGCAAAACTCGGAATGGAAAAAAAGTGAAACTTCGCTGGGACAGAGAGGTTACTTCATCCGACATAAAGAGGGTAACCGACCTGATTAAGGAGCATGATATTAAAATGATTGACGTTAAGTTTAACGATTTGCCGGGTCTCTGGCAGCATTTTTCTTTCATTGCGACCGAACTTTTGGAATCCACTGACCCCTCAAAAGGCATCTGGGCCGAGGGTATAGGCTTTGACGGCTCTTCCATAAGAGGGTTTCAGAAGATTCAGGAATCCGATATGATCCTTATGCTGGACCCTACGACCGCGCAGTTGGATCCAGTATGCGAGGTGCCTACCTTAAGTATAGTGTGCGACATTTATGACCCCATAACAAGACAACCTTATACAAAGGATCCCAGATACGTCGCAAAAAAGGCGGCCGAATACGTAAGAAAGCTGGGCATAGCCGATAAAAGTTACTGGGGCCCGGAGCTGGAATTTTTCCTGTTTAATGATATTCGTTTTGACAGTTCGGAAAATTGCGGATACTATTTTATCGATTCCAGAGAGGGTAAGTGGAATTCGGGAAAAGACGAGTCTCCGAACCTGGGTTATAAGCCGAGATTCAAGGAGGGCTATTTCCCTGTTCCGCCTCATGATTCCCTTCAGGATATAAGGAGTAAAATAGTCCTTAAGATGATAGAGGCCGGTATCCCGGTTGAAGTCCACCATCACGAGGTAGCTACGGCAGGTCAATGCGAAATAGACATGCGCTATAATACACTGGTAGATTCGGCGGACAACTGCCTTCTTTATAAGTATATCATCAAGAATATGGCGTTAAAGTACGGAATGACAGCGACATTTATGCCCAAACCCCTGTTCAGCGATAACGGTTCGGGTATGCACACGCATCAGTCGCTTTGGAAAAAAGGAAAGAACGTTTTCTTCGACGAAAAGGGATACGCG
>CAZEGO010000011.1:2059-20655 GCA_964511955.1 uncultured Planctomycetia bacterium
TGACTGGAGTTCACGTGTGCTCTTCCGATCTCCTGAAGCATGCCCCCAGCGTATTGGCTTTTGCCGCGCCTACTACCAATTCTTACAAGAGACTGGTTCCGGGATACGAGGCTCCGGTAAATCTGGTTTATTCCGCGAGGAACAGGAGCGCCGCGGTGAGGATCCCCATGTACAGCAATAATCCGAAAGCAAAAAGGATAGAATTCAGGCCGCCGGATCCTTCATGCAATCCATACCTTGCTTTTTCGGCGATGCTCATGGCGGGTATAGACGGTATAGTCAATAAAATAGATCCGGGCCAGGCGGTGGACAAAAATATATTCGGGCTTACCGCCAGGGAAGCCAAAAAGATTCCGAGTGTACCGGGGTCTCTGGAGCAGGCACTAGACGCGCTTGAAAAAGACCATGATTTCCTGTTAAGCGGAGAGGTTTTCACAAAAGATGTTATAGAGACATGGCTCGAATATAAGAGGGAAATAGAAATAGACGGTGTACGTTTGAGACCGCATCCTTACGAATTTCACCTGTATTTCGATATATAAAAACGGTTGCATAACGCGGGAGAATGTTCTCCCGCGTTATCATGACTCTGGTTGCACAAATTTTGAGCATAGAATACAATGTATAGAGAGCCATATATAGATAAAATTGACGAAGCCTTTCTAAAAGTCGAAAGGGGGAAAATATACAGGGCTATTATAGAAGAGGCCGAACGCATTCTCATAGAGAAGGCACTCGAGCGTTCAGACGGTAACCAGATAATGGCCTCTAAGATCCTGGGCGTGAATAGAAACACCATAAGGTCAAAAATAAGAAAACATAGAATCGATGTGCAGAAATTCAAATAATGATAACCATGTCCCACGCCGGGGGTGGGACATGGTTAAAGGATAAGCGATATGGGATATGGGATACGGGAAGGAATAAAAAACGGATTTCCGGATAAACAAGGGCTGTATGATCCGGCTTTTGAGAAAGACAGTTGTGGGGTGGGGTTTGTCTGTGATATCAAAGGCAGGAAGTCCCATGATATCGTGCTCAAGGGCCTGGAAGTGTTGAAAAGACTTTCTCATCGCGGAGCCACGGGAGCTGACCCCAAAACAGGAGACGGCGCCGGTATCCTTATCCAGATGCCTCATGATTTTTTTTCCAGAGTGGCGGGAAAACTGAAAATCAATCTCCCTCCGGAAGGCCAATACGCATCGGGCCTTATATTTTTGCCAAAAGATAAAAAAGACAGGACGTCCTGTAAAGACGTATTTTTAAAGACGATCAAAGCTAACAGGCAGGTTCTTTTAGGCTGGCGTAGTGTTCCTCTGGATGATTCGGATATAGGTAAAAGTGCCAGGGCTAAGGAACCCGTGATAGAGCAAATCTTCATAAAAAAGAACGAGTCTGTCGAGGAGCGGTCGGAGTTCGAGAGAAAACTCTATGTTATAAGAAGGCAGGCAGAGAGGAAAATAGGCCTTTCTTCCATAAAACAGAAATCATTCTTTTACGTAAACAGCCTTTCCTCGCGCACTTTTATTTATAAAGGACTTCTCATGCCTTACCAAATGGGCGAGTTTTTTCCGGATTTAAAAGATGAGGATATGAAAAGTGCGATAAGCCTGGTGCATTCCAGATACAGCACGAACACTTTTCCTACATGGGACCTTGCCCAACCTTTCAGGTTCATGGCCCATAACGGAGAGATAAACACTTTAAGGGGTAACTTGAACTGGATGAAGGCAAGAGAGTCTCTTCTGGCAAGTAAACTATTCGGTAAGGATATAGAAAAAATAAAACCAATCCTTAAACCGGGACTGAGTGATTCCGCGACTATCGATAGCGCGTTTGAATTGCTGGTTTTAGGAGGCAGGCCCATATACCATGCCATGATGATGCTTATACCCGGGGCATGGGAACATAATAGTCTAATGGATCCGTCTCTCAGAGATTTTTATAAATATCACGCCTGTTTTATGGAGCCGTGGGACGGCCCGGCGGCCATAGCTTTTACGGACGGGACAAACATAGGGGCGGTCCTCGACAGGAACGGATTGCGTCCGGCCCGTTATATAGTTACCAAAGACCAAAAAATCATAATGGCTTCCGAGGCGGGAGTTTTGGATATCGATCCTTCAGGGATTTCGGTATCCGGGAGGCTTGAGCCAGGTAAAATATTTTATGTCGACACACAGGCAGGCAAAATAGTAAGCGATAAAGAGATAAAAAAGAAAACATCCGATACGAAACCTTACGGTAAATGGTTGAAGGATAATATGGTGGAGCTGGACAGGCTGCCCGAGTTACCCCGGAAACCACGGAGGGAAAAAGAGGATACGATCACGAGAATGAAAGCCTTCGGTTATACCCGCGAAGACCTTAAGGTAATCATAAAACCGATGGCCGAGGAAGGAAAGGAGCCTACGGGTTCCATGGGCAACGACAGTCCGCTCGCGATTCTTTCGAAAAAAAGTCAGCTATTCTATAATTATTTTAAACAGCTTTTCGCCCAGGTAACCAACCCGGCTATCGATCCGATAAGAGAAGAATGCGTTATGAGCCTGGAAAGTTTTATCGGACCGCAGAGAAACATTTTAAGCGAATCACCCGAACATTGCCATAAACTGCGGGTGAAGGAGCCGATACTTACCGACGACGACCTCGAAAAAATAAGGAATATAAAACAGAAAGGATTTAGGACAAAAACCATCTCCATTCTTTTTAACACCGAAGATAAGAAAGATTTTCGGGGTACGCTTGAGCGTATATGCGAGGAGGCACTTGAGGCCATAAAGAAAAAATACAGCTTCATAATCTTAAGCGACAGGGGCATCAGCGACAAATATGCCGCTTTGCCTGCGGTTTTGGCGGTCGGCGCCGTTCATCAGCGCCTTATAAAGGAGTCCATGAGAACTCATATAGGTATTATATTGGAAAGCGCCGAGCCGAGAGAGGTGTTTCATTTCGCTCTGCTTTTTGGATATGGGGCGGATTGCGTAAACCCTTATCTCACTTACGAATCGCTGGATTATTTGATAAAAAATAAAATGCTCTCTTTGAGTTTAAAGAAGTCGGTTAAAAACTACAGGAAAGCCGTCGAGAAAGGCATTCTGAAGGTCCTCTCAAAAATGGGAATATCTACATTGCGCAGTTACAGGGGAGCTCAGATTTTCGAAGCCCTGGGTGTGGGGGAAGAAGTGATAGAAAGCTGTTTCGGCGGGACAGTGTCGAGGATAGGCGGGGTAGATTTCGAGACTATAAGAAAGGAAACTGTTTTACGACATAAAGAGGCCTTCCCGGAAAGAAATTCCGAAACCACTCTACTTTCGGCCGGAGGAGCATATAAATGGACAAGAGGCGGGGAGTTTCATCTCTGGAATCCCGAAAGTATATCTCTTCTCCAGGGAGCTACCAGGAAAGACGATTACGGTTTGTATAAAGAATTCAGCAGGACTATTAATGATCAGTCCGCTAATCCGACGACACTCAGGGGCCTTTTGAAATTCAAGAAGAGAAAAGCCATCTCTCTGGATTCGGTCGAACCCGCCGAGAATATTTACAAAAGATTTGCTACCGGTGCCATGAGCTTCGGGTCTATTTCCCGCGGCGCACACGAATCTCTCGCTATAGCCATGAACAGGCTCGGCGGAAAGTCCAATACCGGGGAAGGCGGAGAGGACCCGGAAAGATTCAAGGTACTGCCGGGCGGAGAGTCCAAGAGGAGCGCGATAAAACAAGTGGCATCGGGAAGGTTTGGGGTGAGTACTAACTATCTTACCAATGCCGACGAACTTCAGATAAAAATAGCCCAGGGCGCCAAACCCGGAGAAGGAGGGCAGCTCCCGGGACATAAAGTCAGCGCCACCATCGCAAGGATAAGATACACGACTCCCAGAGTTACGTTGATTTCGCCGCCGCCTCACCATGACATTTATTCCATAGAAGACCTGGCGCAGTTAATATTCGATTTAAAAAATACGAATCCCAGGGCGAGGATAAGCGTAAAACTTGTTTCCGAAACCGGCGTAGGCACGATAGCCGCCGGTGTAGCGAAAGGTCGTGCCGACATGATACTCATATCAGGAGGAGACGGAGGCACGGGCGCTTCCCCCATAAGTTCCATACGTCATGCGGGTCTTCCGTGGGAATTAGGTCTATCCGAAACACATCAGACTCTGGTGCTCAACGATCTCAGGTCCAGGGTGAGACTGCAGACCGACGGACAGATGAGGACGGGAAGAGATGTGGCTATTGCCGCTATTTTGGGGGCCGAGGAATACGGATTTTGTACCGCCGCTCTGATAGTGCTCGGGTGCGTTATGCTGAGACATTGTCATTTAAATAATTGTGCTCTGGGGGTCGCCACTCAGGACGATATACTCCAGGAACGTTTTCACGGGAGCGCGGACCATGTAGTTAATTATGTAAGGTTCGTGGTCCGTGAGCTGAGAGAAATCATGGCTCAGCTGGGTATCAGGAGTTTAAACGAGTTAATAGGCAGGACGGATCTGGTGGAAGTTAACAAAGAGATAATACCCTGGAAAGCGGATAAAATAGATTTTTCCGGGATTCTATATAAACCCAGGATGCCGAGGACAGTGGGTATTTATAAAAACAAAAAACAGGAACACGCGATAGAGAAGGTTTTGGACGCAGACCTGATAAGAGAAGCCAAAAGCGCGCTAAAGGAAAGAAAGAACATAAAAAAAGAATTCTCTATATCCAATGTCAACAGGGCTGCCGGGGCGATGCTCAGCGGAGAAGTTTGCAGATTACACGGCGAAAGCGGATTATCGCCCGATACCATATGGTTTAAGTTTAAAGGAGTCGCGGGCCAGAGTTTCGGAGCGTGGTTGGCCCACGGAATTACCTTCGATTTGGAGGGAATGGCGAACGATTATATAGGCAAGGGCATATCCGGAGGTAAGATAATAGTGTATCCGGACAAAAACACTGATTTCATGCCCGGAGATAACATAATTATAGGAAATACCACTTTTTACGGGGCCATAAGAGGAGAAGCTTACATAAGGGGCAAAGCCGGGGAGAGGTTTTGTATAAGAAATTCTGGATTGAATGCCGTAGTAGAAGGCGTAGGCGATCACGGATGTGAATATATGACAGGCGGTAAGGCGGTTATCTTAGGGGAAACAGGCCGAAACTTCGGTGCCGGCATGTCAGGCGGGATAGCTTTTGTATACGATAGAGGCGGAAAGTTTAAGAAACATTGCAATATGGAAATGATAGAATTCGATGAAATGGAAGAAAAGGACAAGGAAGACCTCAGGAGACTTCTTTTTAGGCATAAACAATATACGGGCAGCGATATCGCCGGAAAGATACTGGAGGATTTTGAGACGGAAATTGCCGGGTTCGTCAAAGTTATACCAACAGAATATAAGAAGATACTTGAGCTGGAGAGAGTCGAAGGACGTATAGGTCTTAGTGAGACATTCGATGGATAAAAAAATTCTTAACGAACAAAGGACGACCTGAACATACAAAAACATTTTTTGGATTTTGAATTTAGTATTTAAGATTTGTTTCGAATTTCAAATTTAGAATTTAGGATTTAAAAGGAATAAATATTATGGGAGATACGAGGGGATTTCTAAAAACCAAAAGACAGAACACCGAGTACAGGCCAGTGTGCGAACGTGTTAAAGACTTCCGTGAAGTGGCGGTCCTGCGCGAAAACAGTCATGCCGTAACCCAGGCCTCAAGATGCATGGACTGCGGTACTCCGTTCTGTCACTGGGCGTGCCCCGTAGGAAACTTTATTCCTGAGTGGAACGACTTTGTGTTCGAGAAAAACTGGAAGAAGGCCTTTGAGCTTTTAAGCTCTGCTAATAATTTTCCCGAGTTTACGGGAAGACTGTGTCCTGCTCTCTGCGAGCATTCGTGCGTACTGGGAATAAACGATGATCCGGTGACGATACGGGAGAACGAGCTGAATATCATAGAATACGCTTTTAAGAAAGGGTTTATTAAGCCGTTACCACCGAAAAAAAGAACCGGCAAAAAAATAGCCGTAATAGGTTCTGGTCCCGCGGGCCTCTCCTGCGCCGACCAATTAAACAAAGCCGGACATAAGGTAACTGTATTCGAAAAGGACGAAAAAGCGGGAGGTATGCTGAGATACGGCATACCCGATTTTAAACTGGAGAAAAAAATAATAGACAGACGGATAGAGATATTAAAAAAAGGGGGAATTGTTTTAAAGACCGGAATAAACGTAGGGGTAGATTTAAGAGCGTCGTCGTTAAAAGAGGAATTTGACTGTGTATGTCTGGCCGGTGGTTCCAGGGCTCCGAGAGACCTTAAGATAGAGGGCAGAGAGCTGAGCGGCATATATTTTGCTATGGATTACCTGAAACAGGCGAATCTTAAGGCTCAGGGCTACAAGATTCCGGCTGACGAACTCATAGATGTGAAAAACAAAAGGGTGGCAGTGATAGGAGGCGGCGATACCGGAGCCGACTGTATAGGCATCTCTCACAGGAACGGCGCTTCCTGTGTAGTGCAGATCGAAGTTCTGCCACGTCCTTCGGAATGTCGTACCACGGCTTACCCATGGCCTAAATATCCTCTTCTTTTGAAGACTTCCACAAGTCATAAGGAGGGCGGAGAAAGGCAATGGTCGGTACTTACCAAGAAGTTTATCGGCAATAACGGCAGGGTCGCGAAACTCTCGTGCGTAAAGGTGGAATTTGTGAAAGAGGATGCCGGTATCTGTCCGGTAATGAGAGAAATAGCGGGGTCGGAATTCGAGATAGAAGCAGACGCGGTGATACTGGCCATAGGATTTATCCACCCCGAGCATAACGGGCTTCTGGATGCTCTTGGCATAGAGTACGATAAGCGAGGTAACGTTAAGACCGACAATACATTTATGACATCCAAAAAAGGCATATTTTCCGCCGGGGATATGAACAGAGGCCAGTCTCTTATAGTATGGGCTATTTCCGAAGGCAGGCAAGCGGCTTATCACATAGATAGGTATTTAGTGGGACACACAAATCTCCCCTCTTTTTAATTATTCCAGAATAAAAACTGTCTTTTAAATAGTCGCCGCATGTGATATAGTGGTATCCTGATGAACAGACGAATCAACAATTTAATAATAACATGTATAGCGGCTGTATTGTGTTTAACCGGTGTGTCCGACGCGGAGGAAGAGAGCCTTCCTTTCAGAAAAAATGAGAAATTTGTTTATGACGTAATGTATAAAATAGCGAGAATCGGAAGATCGGTATTGACCTTTAAAGGAGAAAGAGAGCTTAACGGCGAGAAAGTATATTATATTACTTTCGACACTAAAGTTCCCTCCATGAAGGACAGTGAGGAGTTATACGCCGACACGGAAACCTTTCTACCCGTGGAAGTCCACAGAAAAATCAATAAGACTTTAGGATTCGACGAAAAAATAATAGAAAAATACGACCAGCGCGAGCATAAGGTGACTCTGATACAGAAAAGCAGTCTTCGTGACAAGGAGTCTTCTATCGAGAAAGACTCCGAGATACATAACGCGATTCTGCTGGTATATTACTATAGGATGAAAGAAGGTTTCGACAAAAACGATAAATATCAGATCACCCTGCCGACCATAAATTTTGAGGTGACTTACGAAGGTATAGAAACCATAGAAACTCCTCTGGGTGAACATAAGGCGCATGCTTTTACGAGTAATCCAGAAAAATTTAAGCTTTGGCTCAGCACCGACGAGAAACGTCTGCCTCTCAAAATAGGAAACCCGTCCGTTATAGGTTATTCACTTGTTTTGAGGCAGATAGAATAATCAACGAATAATTTTTCCTTGACGTTTAAATATAATTAATGGATAATATAAACACTTTGACACAATGACATGTTTTAGTGTAAATAAAAATGCACAAAGATTGTGCAATTTTAGATGAGATCAAAGAAGATCGATACCCTTTTAAAAAAAAGAACTTCCCGTTCCGACCTGATAGAAGTACTTCAGGATATACAAGCTTCGTATAATTACCTTCCGGAAGAAACACTCAGAGAAGTATCCGAAAAATTAAATACGCCTTTGATAGAAGTATTCAGGGTAGCCAATTTTTATAAGGCTTTCAGTCTGAAGCCCCGCGGCAAACATCTTTTGACTGTATGCATGGGGACTGCCTGTCACGTAAAAGGCGCGCCCAGGCTTTTGGATGAGGTTTTGGGACAACTGAAAGTCAGCCCAGGAGACACTACCGAAGACGGACAGTTTACTGTGGAAACCGTGAATTGCCTGGGGGCGTGCGCGCTCAGCCCCGTTGTAATACTGGACGGAGAGTATCACAAACATATGACACCCGCTAAACTCAGAAAACTTATAGAAGATACGAGGAAAGCTTGGAAGAAAACCTCCGAAAAAAAATGAGAATATCCGACCGCGAGCAGTTAAAGACAATATCCGAAAAAAAGAAAACGGAAAACCGGAAATATAAAAAACTGGTTACGCTTTGCGCGGGCACAGGATGCAGGGCATCGGGGTGTCAACAGGTGCTTGAAGCACTTCGCAGGGAATTGAAAAGAGAAAAAGTTACAACAGCCGTCAAAATAAAAACGACCGGATGTCATGGGTTTTGCGAACAGGGGCCATTGATGGTCATAGAGCCCGGAAATATTTTTTATTGCCATGTTAGTCCGCCAGACATAAAAGAAATAGTATCGCAGACGCTATGTAAAAATAAAATCGTCGACAGGCTTTTATATGCGGATCCTTTGTCGCAGAAAAGAATATTTCGCGAGAAGGATATACCATTTTATAAATATCAGGAAAGGACCATTCTGAGCAGCAATAAACTGGTAGACCCATGCGATATAGAAGATTACATAGCGCATGACGGGTATAATGCGTTAGCCGAGGCTTTAAATTCCATGAGTCCGGAGGAAATTATAGAAGAAGTAAAAAAATCGGGCTTAAGAGGAAGAGGAGGAGGAGGCTTTCTTACCGGAAAAAAATGGGAATCCTGCAGAAAAGCCGAAGGCGCATATAAGTACGTTATATGCAACGCCGACGAAGGCGATCCCGGCGCTTATATGGACAGGAGCGTTTTGGAGGGAAACCCCCATCTGGTTATAGAAGGGATGCTTATAGCCGCTTTTGCCATAGGAGCCGGTCAGGGAGCCATATATGTCAGAAATGAATACCCGTTGGCGGTAGAGAATGCCAGAAAAGCCGTCGAACAGGCGAGAGAATTTGGACTGCTGGGCAGAAATATATTGGGTGCGGGGTTTGATTTCGATATTAAAATAGTCAGAGGAGGCGGGGCCTTTGTATGCGGAGAATCGAGTGCCCTTATGGCTTCGCTCGAAGGGAAGGTCGGTGAGCCCAGGCCCAAAGACATACATACTACCGAAAAGGGCTTCAATGAATGCCCGACAAATCTGAACAACGTAGAAACTTTAGCCAACGTAGCTTCGATTATAAATAAAGGCGCGGCTTGGTTCGCTGCCAAAGGGACAGATTATAGTAAAGGGACTAAAATATTCGCTTTAACAGGCCAGGTAAAAAACACCGGACTTATAGAAATCCCCATGGGCAGTACCATGAGGAAGATTGTATACGATATCGGCGGAGGCCCGGCTAACGGTAATAAAATCAAAGCGGTTCAGATAGGAGGGCCCTCCGGCGGCTGCATACCCGAAAACCTTCTCGATTTGCCCGTGGATTTCGATAAACTTTATGATTACGGAGCTATGGTCGGTTCGGGCGGCATGGTCGTTATGGACGAGTCCGCATGCATGGTGGATGTGGCCAAATATTTCCTTAAATTCCTTATAGACGAATCATGCGGTAAATGTGTTCCGTGCAGGATAGGCCTGAGGCGCATGCTCGAGATAACCGAGGATATTACGAGTGGTCGGGGCACAAAAGAAGGGTTGGAGCTTTTGAAAGATACTGCCGTTACGGTTTCCGAAGCGTCTTTATGCGCCCTGGGTAAAACCGCGCCCAATCCGGTTTTAACCGCCATAAAATATTTTGAAAAAGAATTCGACAGACACATCGTCGACAAAAAATGTCCGGCAGGCGTTTGCAGAGAGTTAATAACTTATTCCATAGATGAGGAAAAATGTAAACTATGCGGTCTTTGCGCTAAAGCCTGTCCGCACGGAGCCATAATTAAAGGTGAAGACGAAAAATCTTACAGAATAAGTGCGGAAAAATGTAATAAATGCGGGATCTGCAAAGAGAACTGTAAGTTCGGCGCTATAACAATAAATTGATTTTTTAAAAAGAGGTTTTATGGAATATATAACTTTGACTATCGACGGTGCTAAGGTCAAAACTCCCGGAGGCACTACTGTTCTGGATGCCGCTCTTGATTACGGAATATGTATACCCCATCTTTGTCATATGAGAGGGGTTACGCCCATCGGGGCATGCAGGCTTTGCATAGTGGAAGTCACAAAAAACGGAAAAACTAAAATTACAGCCTCGTGCACCCTTGAAGCCGAGGATGGCATGGAGATATCGGCGCATTCCGAAAAGATAATGAAACTAAGAAAAAACATCGCGGAAATGCTGGTAGCCGAAGCCCCGAATTCAAGGGCTATTCAGGACATAGCGGTAAAGTGCGGTGTTAAGGAAGTAAGATACGGCTTCGAGAACAAAGATTGTGTTTTATGCGGGCGGTGCGTGAGGGCATGCAGCGAGATGTGGAGGTCTAATTCCCTGGGATTTGCAGGAAGAGGACAGGAGCGCCGGGTGGCTTTACCGTTCGACATACGCCCGGAATACTGTAAGAGATGTAATGCCTGCATAGATTTATGCCCCATGACTATTACTCCCTGCCCCGGTCCCATGAAAAAAGGCGAAGAAAGGCTTTGCGGCCTTTGCGAAGGGCAGATGTCCATGTCCGAAAACATAGAAGACAGCTGTGTCGACTGCCGACTTGGCGAAGGTTTTGACTGTGTCAGGTCGAAAGAAGCCCTTACTTTCGGGATCAGGAAAGAATAGAAAATTATTTGACAATAAAATAATTTTCTTATAAAATAAAAAATGAAGCTTGATACGAAGAAGTATTAATTTTATTTTTTAGGACAAAGGCGTTCTAATGGTAATCATTGGACGCCTTTTTTATTTTTTGTATTTATTTGCACAAAAAATAGGCAAAAGAAAAGGGAGGAAAAAATGAATCTGCAAAGACCGAACGCAAATGACGTAAACCAGACAGCCAACAGGTCAAGAAATATTTCACCCCAGTCAGGATTGTGTACCCGTTGTGTAGACGGCTGCAGGGGGAATTGCGAAGTATTTAAAGCCAGTTTCAGGGGGCGCGAGGTTATCTATCCGGGTCCTTTCGGAGAGATTACCGCGGGAGGCGACAAAGAATACCCTCTGGATTATTCACATCTTAATATTCAGGGCTATGCCATGGGAGCGAAGGGTCTTCCTGAAGGAGTCGAAGGAAACCCCGATACGGCTACTTTTCCTGCCGTGGATACCGAGACGGATTACGGTTGGGATAAAAAAGTGAAAATGAGAGTTCCGGTGTTCACGGGAGCCCTCGGTTCCACCGAAATAGCACGTAAAAACTGGGAACATTTCGCTATAGGTGCCGCTATATCGGGCGTAACTATAGTCTGCGGGGAGAATGTGTGCGGTATAGACCCGAAGCTCGAGCTGGATAAGAACAACAAGGTGGTGGCCGCTCCCGATATGGACAGAAGGATAGAGCTGTACAAGAAATTCCACGACGGGTACGGCGAGATGCTGGTTCAGATGAACGTGGAAGACACCAGGCTCGGCGTGGCGGAATATTTACGCAAAAAACACAACCTTGAGACCATCGAGCTTAAATGGGGTCAGGGAGCCAAGTGTATAGGAGGGGAAATAAAAGTCAAGACTCTGGAAAGAGCGCTGGAACTCAAAAAGAGAGGCTATATCGTTACCCCGGATCCCACTTTAAAGGCCGTACAGAGCGCTTTTAAGAACGGAGCCATAAAGGAGTTCGAAAGGCATTCGCGCCTGGGATTCGTGACCGAAGAAGCTTTTATAAAAGAGATAAAACGTTTGCGGGACCTGGGTTATAAGCGTATTACTTTAAAAACCGGAGCTTATCCGATGAGAGAGCTGGCCATGGCGTTGAAATTCTCTTCGGAAGCCAAAATAGATTTACTGACTATCGACGGCGCTCCCGGAGGTACGGGTATGTCTCCGTGGCGCATGATGGAAGAGTGGGGTGTGCCGACCTTTTATCTCCAGGCCATGACTTATGACCTTTGTGAAAAGATGACAAAGAAAGGCATGAGGGTCCCGGATATAGCTATAGCCGGAGGTTTTTCCACCGAAGACCATATTTTTAAAGTTCTGGCCATGGGGTCGCCTTACGTAAAAGCGGTATGTATGGGCAGAGCTCTTATGATTCCGGGCATGGTCGGGAAAAACATAGGATTCTGGATGGAAGGAAAAGACCTTCCGAATACGGTTTCGAGATACGGCAAAACCCCGCAGGAAATATTCGTCTGTTACGATGAGCTTAAAGAAAAGTACGGAAAACAGATAAATGAAATACCGCTGGGCGCGATGGGTATCTATAGTTTTTCCCAGAAACTGAAAGTAGGCTTACAGCAATTGATGGCCGGATCGAGAAACTTCAGGCTTAATACCCTTACCAGGAAAGACCTTATGTCTTTGACCGAAGAGGCCGCCAGGGTATCCGGCATAACTTACGTTATGGACGCTTACAGGGAAGAGGCCGAGGAGTTGTTGAAATAGTAATAAGTTACAATGAACAAGGATTAAGTTAAAGGCGCCCGCGTTTAAAACAACGGGCGCCTTTTTGCGTATATGGCGAGCCAAGCTTTTGCTTGACTGCCGTACGGTTTGAAGTTAATATGGTTTCATAAAAATGCGCAAGAAAAAATCTTTCCTTTTCCATATAATTATTCCCCTGGCATTAATATTACTGCTATATATATTCCATGTTTCTAACAATATAATAGTTATAAATGCCGACAAAACCCCTGTGGTGGCGGACTCCATGGTATACTACCCGCAGTCGGTCGCCATTTACAAGACATTATTTGAGACTAAACAGGGTTTAAAAAGAGTAGTCTATGATAAATATTATAATCATCATAAACCGCCTCTGTATGCTTTTTCCGTTCTCCCCTGGTACCTGCTTTTTGGATTCAGTCACGATATAATGTGTGTGTCCAATCTATCGTTTCTGCTTATCTTAATAGTGTCGGTTTTTTTTATAGGAAAATATTTAGATAGTGACTCATCGGGATTGCTGGCAGCTTTTATCGTTACCACTTATCCGGTAGTATTCGGTATGTCAAGGTGGTGTATGCCTTATTTTATGTCTCTTTCTCTCGTGAGCCTTGCGGTTTTGTTTGTTATAAGATCTAAAAATTTTTCCAATCTATGGCTTTCTTTATTAGCGGGTATAACGTCTGGATTGGCCGCCCTGACGCATCTTAGTTCGCTATTAGCCGTATTTGCCCCTTATCTGTTTTTTTTGATAGACGGCCTGATTACAGCTAAAAACAAGAGATTAAGAATAAAACTATCGGTAAATTTTTTATGCTCTGTATTTTTAATAGCTCTGCTTGTGTTTATATGGATGAAGACAGGAAGAGCACAGCCTGTTTCATATATGCAGAGCAACGATAATCTTCCAAGGATAAATCTGATAGTCACCGGCTTAAAGGTGTTTTTACGGCAGCTATTTCATATACAATTGCACAAGTTCTATCTGTTGTCGCTTATTATTTCCGCTATAATTTTAATTTATAAAAAGAAAAAAATAGTACTGTTTCTTTTTTTGTGGTATTTGACACATACGCTTATGGCCTCTAATTTCGATAAGTCGTTAACGCCACGGTTTAACATGGCTTCCCTTCCTCCGTTGGCTCTTATCACTTCTTTAGGAGTGTTCAGCATAGATCAAAAGCGAATCAGAAGGTCACTGGTCGCCGTTATAATTCTTTTCGGTATTTTTCAGTATCTGGTGATATCCTATTATCCAGACGCGGATAAATATTATCCCTACATGACGCAGCTGAATAAATCCAGCAAGTTTATAACAGACGATCAAATAAATCATCACGGATTGCTGCAGGCAAGCGAGGCAGACTGGAGGGGAGACGACATAATAGAAACGATCGCGGAAAAGGAGCGTTTAGACGCAAAGAATCCGGTTAAAGTCTGGATAATTTATGCAAAAGCTTCTATATACGGAGACTTGTCGACTGAAATGATTCAGAATCGAGTTCCGATCGAAGTGATCAATGTCGCTAACGACGATATGGCGCAGGGGCTGACACCCTATACGAACGATTATATAGAGAACGAACTTTTGGAGGTTGATTATATATTGACATATGACAGCCGATGCTATGATACCGGAGAGCACTGGGAGGGGTTTTTAGAAGAAACTAATGCGGTGTTTAATAATAATATAACTGAATTTGAAAAAATCGCGGGTTTTAATATGCCGGACGGCAACATCCTTCATATGTATAAAAAGATAGAGCAATAGATGTTTCTAAAAGACAAAATGATCACGGCTGGGAGACTTATTGTTAACGGCATGGGCGACGGCAGGGTGCCTCTCGTAGTAAGCTGGTCTCTTACCGAAAGATGTAACTTGCGGTGTAAGTATTGCGGTTTTTGGCAAAACCCTTCGGAAGAAAAAGATACGGATTTTGTTTTGCGGGTTATAGACGAATTATATAAAATCGGGACTAAAAGGATACAGTTTACCGGCGGAGAGCCTGTTTTGAGAAAGGACCTGAGAAAGATACTGAAGCGTTGTAATGACAGAAGGATAAGCGTGAACATAAATTCAAACGGATTATTGGTTCCCGAAAAAATAGAGGATATAAAATTCGTCGATTCGTTGTCTCTTAGCCTGGACGGACCGCGCGATATACACGATTTTGTACGAGGATCCGGTGTCTACGACAGAGTTATGGATGCCATAGAGAGTGCGCGGTCTCATGGCGTAAAATTCAGGTTTCTTACCGTGCTCAACGCTAAGAACCTGGAGCATATTGAGTTTATGATTTCGAAGGCCCGGGAATTCAACACGACGGTAATATTTCAGCCCGCTACAATTAAGCTGCTTAACGGCTTTGACCGCAATCCGCTGGCCCCTTCCACCAAAGAATACAGAGAAACCATAAAAAAACTGATTTCTTTAAAAAAGCAGGGCCAGGCCGTTGGTAACTCCGTGCGTGCTCTTTATCATCTCTATCATTGGCCGGAAGGGAAAAGAATAAAGTGCGTCGGAGGCAGGATTTTCTGCCGCATAGACAGCGACGGAACAGTAAAAATCTGCCCCAGAGCAGGAAGCGGTATTAACCTATCCGATAAAGGTTTTACAGAGGCCTTTGCCGGACTGAGCAGTAAAGGTTGTGATTTCTGCTGGTGCGCTTCTAACGTCGAGCTTAGTTTTATCTCTTCTTTTTATCCGGACGTCCTGTTAAACGCGGTTAAATTTACCTGATAAGGTCGGTTTTATGTGCGGGATATGCGGTAAATACAATTTCGATATCGGTAACACGGTAAACGAAAACACAGTAAAAAAAATGAATCAGGCACTATATCACCGTGGGCCGGACGACGAGGGATATTTTTTCGATAAAAACGTAGGTTTCGGAGTCAGGAGACTGAGCGTAATAGACGCTGCCGGCGGGCATCAACCCATGTACGGCGCCGGCGGAAATCTTGCCATCGCGTTCAACGGTGAAATATATAATTTCAGAGAGCTGAGAGAAGATCTTATAAAAAGAGGCCATGCCTTTAAGACACGCGGTGACACCGAAGTGTTGCTGCGTCTTTACGAAGAAAAAGGGAGAGATTGCCTAAAAGATCTCAACGGAATGTTTGCTTTCGCTGTCTGGGACAAAAGAAACAAAAAGCTTTTTATAGCGAGAGACAGACTGGGAATAAAACCTTTATATTATTTCAAGTCGGCTGATTTCCTTTCGTTTGGTTCGGAGATAAAGGCGATATTGAAAGATCCGTCCGTAACAATCGATCAGGACCTGTCAGCGTTGCACCATTACTTTTCTTACAATTACGTGCCGTCACCGGGAACCCTTTTCAAAAATATTTATAAGCTTTCCGCCGGGCATTATATGGAATGCTCTTCCAAGGGTATTTTTATAAAGAAGTATTGGGATATTGAATACCCGGGCACGCAGCACGGAGACGAAAGATTATACACGGAAGAATTTTACGCGCTCCTCGAGAAGTCCGTAAAGAGAAGGATGGTGAGCGACGTACCGTTAGGCGTGTTTCTGAGCGGGGGGCTTGATTCCAGCGCTGTGCTTCTGTGCGCGGAACATTTGTCGGATAAACCTGTGAAGACTTTCAGCGTAGGCTTTAAGGAAAAAAATTATGACGAAAGTGAATTTTCGAGCAGAATGTCCGCGCACCTGAAAACTGAACACCGGAAAATAATAATGAAATCGGATTGGGCAGGGGCATTAAAAGACATAGTATGGCATCTTGAGGGTCTTGCGGCCAATACCACTGCCATACCCCTGTACTTTTTATCCAGGCATGCCAAAGAATCGGTGACAGTCGCATTGTCGGGATTAGGGGGTGATGAAATATTGGGAGGTTATGATACTTATATAGCCGATATTTTATCGGTATATTACAGAAAGACACCCGGAATTATAAGAAAACCACTGGCCTCTCTTCTTCTTAAAAGTTTTCGGCCGTCGGACACGGTACACAGCCTGAGCTTTAAGATAAGGCATTTTTTATCGGGAGCCGTTTATCCGAGCGGCAGAGCTCATTATTGGTGGAGACAGATTTTCTCCGAGGAGGAGAAAAGATCGCTATACAAGGATTATCCATTAAAAAATCTTTACGGATCTGATCCTTACGATGTTTATGGCAAGGCCTATGCCGACTCAAAAGCCGGTCCCGGAATAAATCAGTTTCTTTACGCGGATACGAAAATATGGCTGCCCGACAGCGAACTTATTCTTACCGATATGATGGGTATGGCTAATTCACTCGAGATCAGAGTGCCCTTTCTGGACCATGAACTGGTGGAGTTCGCGGCAAAGATGCCGCTCGAGATGAAAATAAGAGGACTAAACAAAAAATATATTCTGAAAAAGGCTATGAAAGGTAAATTACCCAAAGCTATACTGAGAAAACAGAAACAGGGGTTCAGCGTTCCTTTTAGTATATGGTTGAAAAACGAATTAAAAGATGTGGTTACCGATGTTTTGAGCGAGAATGCCGTAAATAGATCGGGTTTATTTAATAAAGCATACATAATGAATCTTATGGCCGAGCATTTCTCCGGGGCAAACGATAACAGCAGAAAGATCTTCGGTTTGCTTAACTATTTTCTGTGGTATGATATGTTCATGAGGGGTGCTTAAATGAGGCTCGGAGATAAAATATCCATAGCCGGGAATTTATTATCGGCGAAGTTTTTCGGGAAAAAAATACCCCTCATCGTCGGGTGGCCTATTACTAACAGATGTAATTACAGGTGCGTTTATTGCGACAGGTGGGAGGACGATACGGACGAGCTGACAGGTGACACCGTACGTAAAATAATAGATGAGATTAAGTCCTGTGGAACCCGCGTGGTAATATTCGGGGGAGGGGAGCCTTTGTTGTACGAAGACATCGGTTCCGTAATAAATTATTGCAGGGATAGAGGAATTTATGTGGGGATAAATACTAACGGTTCGTTGGTCCCAAAAAGGATAGACGATATAAAAAGAGCGGATTCTGTCAGGCTAAGCTTTGACGGACCGAAGGATGTGAACGACGCTGTCCGCGGAAAAGGATCCTACGACGCGGTTATAAAAGCGGTGGAAATTCTGAAACAAAACGGTATACCGGTAAAATTTAACACTACTTTGACCAAATACAACATTTCCCACGTGAATCATATTATAAACAAAAGCCGGGAAATAGAGGTGCCTGTCAAGTTCCAACCCGTGAGCTACGCGCATAAAAGAAAAAAAGACATAGGCGGCATATTCCCGTCCAAAGAAGAATATAAAAAAGCCATAGACGCGATTATTCTCGGTAAAAAAAATAATCCTTTTGTGATAAACTCGTTATCGGCACTTAGATATTTATATAACTGGCCAAAGCAGGGGATTTTTAAAAATTGTTATGCCGGTAAAGTTATTTGCCGTATAGGGCCCGGAGGAAAGGTTTTTCCCTGTACCATGATAAGAGATAAACAGAAATATTATAATTGCGCTAAGATAGGCTTTGAAAATGCTTTTAAACAAATGCCCCTGAGCTCATGCGACGGTTGTTGGTGTACGGCAACGCTCGAAATAAACAGGCTCCTGGATTTCAAACTGGACGCTATAAAAGGGTTGGCTAAGATATCATGAGAATAGCGCTTATATATCCTCCGTATAAACCTCATACTGTTTTTTCGGAAAATCTGAAAGTCGTAGATGACGAATTTCTTTTAGGCCCCCCCATAATCCTGGCATACGTAGCCGCTATTATAGAAAAAGCCGGGCATGAGGTTATGCTCCTCGACGCTAACGTCCTCGGCCTATCCAAAGAAGAGACCCTGGATAGAATACGCCCGTTTAAACCCGACGCAATAGGCTTCAGGATGGAAACATAT
>CAZEGO010000012.1:0-19940 GCA_964511955.1 uncultured Planctomycetia bacterium
AAGGGACACTCCTGAGCTCAGGAGTGTCCCTTCGGTACACGTCCCCATTATTGGGAATCCTCCCAAACCAGAAGGACAGGCCTATACTTAATAAGCTATATTGTAGCTTTTATTCTTTAATTGTCAACCAAAGTGTTCGTTCAGGTTAACGATTGGCAGGACGCGCGCTTTATCAATTCGCACGGAAGGACTATCTTTTTATTGGATTTTGCCTTTTTATTTATTATCTTATCCAATGTCTCGACGGCTACCAAGGACATCTTATGCAAAGGCTGCCGTATAGTGGTAATCGCAACGGGCGAAAACCCAAGAGCCAGAGGATTATCGTCAAAACCTATTACCGATACGTCTCCGGGTACTTTCACTCCGCTTTCAAGGCAGACTTGAATGGCCCCCACAGCCATTTCGTCACTCGCGGCGAATATAGCCGTAGGCGGATTCTTTAACTTTAAAAGTTCTTTTGTGGCATTTATGGCGGACTCCCTCCCAAAATCTCCGTACCTTATATAGTTGGTATTTTTTTCTATATTATTTTTCTCCAGTGTCCTGACATAGCCGTTCAGCCTGTCTATGGAAACCTGGGATTTTAATTCTCCCGTTATGGTCGCTATCCTTTCATGACGCATTTTTATAAGATATTCGACGGCCTGTTTTGCTCCGCCGAAATTATCTATGGCTACGCATGAAAGAGGAAGGTCTTTACTGTAATAATTCATAACAACGCAGGGTATACCGGATCCCATTACGCTGTCCACCTCTTCCTCGTTACCTATTATATCCGCGAATATTATTCCTTCGACAGCCGAAGTATTAAGAAAATCCTCTCCGCTGGTTATGTGCAGTAATAAGTCCAGCTTCAGTCTTTCCACTCCCAGACCAACGCCTTGAAGAACCTGTAAAGCGTAAAAAGAATGAAATATATCGGAATACCTGGGTACTACAAGTCCTATAGCGTTGCTGTGCCTGGCAGCGGCTAACCTTTGTGCGCTTACGTTGGGCTTAAAATTAAGCTTTTTAATTACCCTCTCAACGGCCAGTCTGTTTGCTTTTTTTACGCTACCCTGCTTGTTTAAAACCCTGGAAACCGTAGCTATGGAAACTCCTGCCTGTCTGGCCACATCTTTTATGCTTATATTTGTCATATGCACCCCGTTATTGAAGTTTTTCCCCTTTTCTACCAATTATAGTAGCAGTAACGAAAATAAGCAAATTTTTTCTGACTACCTTATCTGAGTTTTTTCTGAATAGTGCCCCCACAAAAGGTAGATCACCCAGAAAAGGTGTCTTGGTTTCGGTGTTGGTCCTGGTTTCGCTGATCAAGCCGCCGAGAACGACTGTCTCCCCATTTTTAACCACTATATTTGTATTCAGGTTTCTGGTGCTGAATTTCGGGAGCTTGACCTCACCGCTGAATTCAAAAGCGTTTGCCGAGGCTTCGCTCACCTCGGGGTTCAACATTAACGTTATCGCTTCTTTGTCCGCTCCTATATTAGGAGTCACTTTTAAAAGGATTCCTATATCCCTGGTCTCGAAACCCTGCGCCACGTTAACGAACCTTGTCTCTCTGACTCCGTCGACCGTATCCAGAAAATCACCATCGTTGTTTAAATCCTCTTTTATTAAAGTGGGTTCGTATCTCGTAGGGTATACATACTCATTTACTATTTCTATTGTAGCGGTCTGGTTATTTAAAGTTGTTATCCTCGGGGACGAAAGAGTCTTAAGTTTTGTGTTTTTTTCCAAAGCGTGAAGCACGGCCGAAAACTGCGGCTTGGTAAGCATCCCCTGATATGTAAGGTTTAATCCCTCACTGGGAGCTCCGGTAAAGGCCGAAAAACTCGAGCCGCTACCCGTAGATATCTGATTAACAGGCTGTCCCGCATCCTTATAAATGGCAAAGGGACTGTCCAGAGACAGATTCATTCCCAGCTCCGATAAATCCGTTACGTTAATTTCCACGAACCTGGTCTCTATCAATACCTGTGTAGCGTCTATGTCCAGGTTGTATAATATTTCCTCTATCACTTTAAGATTAGAGGGCGTATTGGTTACTATTAAAGCTCCTGTCCTCTCGTCCAGATTTATTTTAGAATCACTGGGCCAGGAAACGGCATTCTCCAAAACGTCTTTAATAGTCTCTATTTTGGATATGCCGGCGGCACCCCCGAAACCACCGGACGCGGTAGCCGTTTGGTTCTCGAATTCCGTAAACATACCCAATCCCTGGTTGAGGTGATATATTCTGGTTTCGGGAGTCTCTTCCTCCATAGCCTCATGGGTGTCCACCCATACCGCGTTTCTCTCTATCCTGTAAGCAAGGCCCTGGTTCCTGAAAATATATTTTAAGAGGCTTTCCAGCGACATGTCTTTTACCTTTATAGTGACTTTTCTCTCCTCTGGTTTGACTTCGCTGCCCAGAATAATGTTAACGTCTGTGGCGTCCGACAGAAATTCTACCACGTAATCAAGGCTTACTTCCCTGAAATCTACCGTTATGGGCATTTCAAGTTCTTTGTATATATCCGGAGTGTCCAGCACAGACAATCCGCTGCTATTATCTCCGGTGGCAGACTTTACCTCATAGGAAAAAGCTTCCATAGGAAAAAACGCCGTGTATAGTATTAAAAATAAACTTAAAATCTTTATCATTGTTTTGTGCTGGTTTCTTCTTCTACCTTAGCGTCAGCCATCACCTCATTAGAGTTTAATACGTTTGCCGTGACGAATATAAGAAGATTCCTTCTTTCAATATTATCGGCGTTTTTCCTGAATAATCCGCCCACTATCGGTAAATCCCCCAGAACAGGGACCTTGGTTTCGGTGTTGGTGCTTGACTCTTTTATGAGCCCGCCCATTACTACCGTCTCGCCGCTTTCTATTATCACACTGGTGCTTAAATTTCTGGTCTTAAATCCGGGTATAGACACGTTACCGGTATAGCTATAGGAGGGAGTGGCCGAATCCTGTTCACTCACTTCGGGAGTCAATGAAAGAGTAATCGTTTTGTCATCCACTCCCACGCTGGGTTTCACATGTAAAAGAATTCCTATGTCCCTGGTCACAAAATCCTGAGGTATATTGGCCCATTCAGTTTCACCGGCGTCGTCAAAATCACCGTCTCCGTTAACGTCATACTGCACGAGACTAACTTCATACCTGGTAGGATATATAAATTCATCTATCACTTCTATCGTCGCGGTCTGGTTATTTAAAGTGGTGATACGCGGAGCCGAAAGTGTTTTTACGTTCTGTTTTTCTTTAAGGGCGTGTAGCACCGCCTGAAATTGCGGATGGCTCAAAATGCCCTGATATGTCAGATTAAACCCTTCGGATCCGCGGCTGAAATCCGAAAAATCACTTCCGCTCCCCGAAGCAAACCCGTGTAAATTCTGTCCCGCATTATTCTGCTTTACTCCCCAATCGCTGTTCAAAGCCCATTCAAAACCGAATTCATTGACATCCGTAACCGTTATTTCCAGAAACCTGGCCTCTATAAGCACCTGCACGGGAGTAACGTCCAACGTATATAAAAGATTCTCTATGATTTCCAGATTAGACGGACTGTTACTCACTATAAGAGCACCTGTCCTGTTATCCAGTGTCAGCTTAGAGTCTTTAGGCCATTCCACCGAATTCTCGAGTATGTCCTTTACGGTCTTTACCTCGGTAGAAGCTGAGCTTCCTTCTTCCTGGCTATACGTACCGGTAAATTCGCAAACCGGCCTATGCCCTGATTCAGGAAATATACCCTGGTATCTATCTTTTCTTCCTCCATTTCCTCCCTGCTGGCCACCCATACCGCGTCTTCTTCTATCCTGTAAAGAAGGTTCTGGGATTTCAGGATATACCTTAAAGCCTCCTCCAAAGGCATGTCTTTTATCTTTATGGTCACTTTTTTTTCTTCCGTATTTATCTCACTGGAGGGTATGATATTCACACCGGTGGCGTCGGAGAGAAAGCTCAGGACATAATCAAGCTCTACGTCTTTAAAATCTACGCTTATAGGAATCTTTAACCTCTTTCTGATCTCCGGTATTTTAACGAGGGGCATGATTTCTTTCTCTTTTTTAAGCACACCGAACTTTTCCTCGGGAAGCAAATGTTTCTTAGCCACTTCGAGGAGCATTTTTTCTTCGGTTATCTCGCGAGCCCTCTGCAAAGCCTTCTCTTCCATCCTGATTTGCTGTTTCTGTATATGCAGCTCTATATCTTTCAGTCTTTCGTTCCTGGGGAACTCCGCCGTCGCCTTATTTAATATCTCACGGGCTTTATCAAACTGCTCCTCATTAAGGTAGAATCTTATCTCGCCCATGTAGCTTTCCATTTTTACCAGCCGTTCCCTTACTATTTTTCTTCTGAGCCGTTCCTCGAATATTTCCTTAAGCCTGGCTTTCCTGGCCTCCATCCTTTCTCTTTCAGCCATTTTAAGTTTTTCTTCCATTTCCCTGCGTTTATTTTCCAGTTCAAGCTCTATTGATGCTTCGCGGGCCGCTTCCAGCCTGGCAAGAAGCTCTTCTTCCTCTTTTTCTTTTATCCGTTGCTGGGCCTTATCTATAAGATACTCCGCTCTGGACGCGTAATCGCTTACGGGATATAAATGTAAAATTCTTTTGAATTCGACTATAGCCGCCGGATATTTTCTTTCCTTATAATACGACACTGCCTGACGATAAATTTCCCCGGCCTGCTCGGTATCCGCTGATCTTAATTTTTTTCTCCTCGCGAGTTCCTGTTCCAGGATAACTTCCTCATCCCCCGCCATAGCTTCCGCCGACTTCTCGGCGATTTTCTCGGCTTCCGTTATAACGTTTTTCTGCATCTTTTGCCATCTTCTATCCTTCACTATTACCATCTCTTCCATTCTAGATCGGGACTTTTCTATATAAATCTCTGCGAAGGGCGTAAAATAGGACTCATTCTGGGATTTTTCTATCTCTATAAGATTCTCGAATACGGCTATGGCTTCCTTGTATCTGTTCGATTCAAAGAGTTCCATGGCTTTCTCAAAATATCTTCGAAGATCCACTCTTGAGAGAACCATTTTCTTCGGGCCCGATTCTATGGAAGCCAGAAGAGGCAAGCTCAGAGGGCCGTGCAAAAGGCTTAATACTAAAATTATCCGGAAAATTATTTTTATCTGTCTCATAATCATTCCTTATCTTTTTTCTTTTCAGCCCTCAGCACTATCTCCTCGCCGCCTTTTTTCCTCAGCATTACCTCCTGCTCGGTAATGCTCATTATCAGAAAATCACCTATGACATCTCCCTCTTTAACGAAAGAGCTTTTGCCTGTGCCCTGGTTTTCTATTATAACCATAACTTTCTCGCCCATCATCACTCTGCCTTTATATTTAAACAAAGGTTTTTTCTCGACTTTTTTTACGGGCACTGCCTCTTTTTTTACGGGCTTAATTTCGCTGACGATCCTGAAGAACGGGCCCCTCTCCGTAATTTCTTTATAGTTAGAAGTCATGTCTTTATCTTTCAGGTTTTCTACGTCCCATAAGATTTTGGCCCTTTTTGATTCCGAGGCGTTCATTTCCATGGCCTTATCGATTTCCCGGGAAAGTTCCTCGGTCGCTTTTTTTGTATCTCCGCGCGAAAAAACGCCAAAAGCGAGCACTCCTGTAAGGAGTCCCAAAAGTGGCCAGAAAATTATCTTTTCCTTTACCATCATCCCTGATTCTCCGTTATCATAAAAGTGCTGAATACCAGACTTACTTCTATTTCCCTGCTCTCAACGTTACCGCTTCTGATATGCACTTCTTTTACCGATATCACCGGAGTATTGTTTTTGATCTCCGATAGTAAATTTATAAGAGTTTTTGTGTCCGTCTTTAGCGAAATCTGGACCGGTAGCTCCGTATATAATATCTCTTTGCTCAGCGGCTCAATATATTCTATGGAACGCAATGGTTTTATTGCCGAAAACTCGATTTTCTCACTCTCTAACAATATGCCCACCACGGTTTCCACGGTCTCTAACTGTCTTAAAAGCGGCTCTACAGTGCTCTCCTTGGGAAGCCCTCCGCCGAACCCAAGGTTCTCGGGGAGCTTGACGGCTTTTGCTTCCGCCTCCGGAGCAAATTCCTTTATTATGCCGTGTAATTTTTCTATAAAATACAGGCCTGCCTCGCTATCCGATTCACTCATCCTTACTTTTTCAGGATCAAGAAATTTCTTCAGTTCGAAAAATTTTTTCTCCAACCTGTCCTTGTTTTTCTTCAAAGAAGCGAATCCCTCCTCCGAAGGAAGAGCGCCGGTTCCTTTAATATGCCTTTTTAACTCCGCGGTTTTTCTGTCAAGCTCCTCGTCTAATATCGAACTGCCTTCTCTTAAAAAAGGACTGAGTACGAAAAAGTACAAAAGCGCCATTATACCTATAGTAAGCACGGCCTGCTTAAGAATTGTCTTCTCTTTCTGCGTATTCAGCATATTATCTCTCCGGGACTACCACGTCCATCGTAATGGAAAATTTGACTATCTCTTCTCCCGTACCCTCTTCCGTTTCCATGGAAGACGATATAGGCTTGACGTCCTTAAAGCTCGGGGACGTCTTAAGGGAAGACACAAAAGTGTTCACTGACTGATACGAAAGCGCTTTTCCACTCAGATCCATCCTGCCTAATCCAGTTTTTTCCAGGGACACGATGCCTGAAACGTCCGTAATCCAGACTTCCTCCGGCAACATTCCTGATATAATCCTAAAAATATCGAGCCAAAGCGCTCTGGAAACCGCCGCCTGATATAACGCATCTATTTTGCTCTTAAGGACTTCCTTTTCTTCTTCCAGTTTTTCTATCTTGGGCTCGTATGTCTCGTATAATTTCAGCATTTCCTCTATCTTGTCGAGTTTCGCCCTTTTTACGGAATAATCCTGCCTGCTGAACAACGAAAAACTGATTAGAGTCAAAATCGCGGCGCCTATGGATAAACGCGAATAAATAGTTTTCTGCGCTAAAGTCTGCTTCCGGGAAGTTATCTCCTTTAAAAAGTTTACGTCGATACTAAGTTCGGTCAGCGGCCTCAGAGCCAAACCTATGGCTATGCCCAGCTTTGACTTTGTACCGCCCTCCTGAAGCTTGGAAAACAATTCCTTGGATACCTTCAGTTTCCTGAAAGGGTCCAATCTTTTGGGTTTTACTCCGAATTTTTCATAGAGTTTATCCTCAAGTCCCGCCGCGGAACTCCCTCCTCCTGTAAGAATAATGCAATCCGGTTTCCCTCCGGCCTGATTACCTTCTTCTGATTGCATAAAATAATATTCGACGGAACGTTCCATCTCTCCGACTAACTCATCCACCCCTTCTGCGCCGGAGGCTTCCAGCTTTGAACAACCCGCGGGAAAGCTTCTCATCCATACGTTTCCTTTTTTAAATATTATAAGATTGGATGTTTTACTGCCTATTTCCAGAAGAGCGTTCAACTTACCTTCTTCATAATCCTCATTGAAGAGGATGCAATTATATAGACTCACAGAGGATACGTCTATGGCGTCTGCAGAAAGCTTTGCTTGTTTTAAAGTAGAGAGTCTCTCATCTATGATATTTTTCTTGATGGCTACTATTACCGCTCTTTTTGAGAATTTTTTTTCTTTTTCCAGCAAAGACCAGTCCCAAGCCACTTCTTTCAGCGGAAAGGGGATCTGGTTCTGGGCTTCGAATTTCATGGTCTGTTTTAATTTATCTTCCCTGGCCTGCAGGAGCTTAACGAACCGAATAAAAACAGACTGACCGCCGGCGGAGATATTAACCTTGCGCGGTTTTATGTTATTTTCGGAGAACATCTCGGATATAAGCTGGGCGACGACCTTGCTTCTGTCGGCTTTTATGTCCCTGGGTATTTCTTTGATACCGAATTTATTCAAAACGATAGCGTTGCCGCTTTTTTTAAGCTCTGCCATTTTAATGAAACGGCTTCCTATGTCTAAACCTATCGAATCTTTGGCAAACCTACCCATTTATTTAGACCTTCCTATGATACGTTTAAGGTTTTGTATTTCTTCCTCGGTATATTCGCGCCACCCGTTTACCGCATTGCGTCTTGCTTTCGGGAAAACCTTTTTATTTTCATACCTTATAAGTGTCTGTTTCGATATCCCCAAAAACTGGGCGGCCTTTTCCGCTGAATAATACTTCACTTTTTTCATCATTATCGCCACCTCACTGATTTTTTATCTCCGATTTGTTTCTTTAAATTCAGACTAAAAAACCCCTACCTTAGTTGAAAGTATAAAAATAGGGGGTGCTACAACTATATACTACCTGATAGTACTTGTCAAGGATAGGTACTCGCTCTTAGCTCTTGGTTCTTGTTTCTTAGTATCCAGAAATAAAAGGGTTATAAAAAAACAAGGGATTGGATATTTTTTATCCAATCCCTTGTTTGCGCAACTAAGAGCTAACAGCTAAGAACTAAAAGCTAAATTATTCTTCTTTCCAGAACCTGAATGGCTTTTTCTTTTCTTTGTCCGGTTTTATTTCTCCCTTTCCACCTATGGTCCAGGTACGTTCTTCCGGAACCGGATCTATTTCATCTATATCTATGGCACCGTTTTTATTCACGTCTTTGGCAGCCTGCACCTTGAAATAATGGTTCCCTTCGGCAAGGTTATCCTTGCTGGCAGAGCTCTCTGCGGTCCACTCGGACCATTCTCCGCCATCGAATTTCCATCTGAACACGCAATTACCCACATTGGACTTAAAAGTAAACAAAGCTTTTTTAGAGGTTGTCAACAGATTGGGCCCGCTGGTTATTATGGTATCAGGGGCTATAATTATTAATTCTATGGTATCACTCAGTATTTGCGATTCGTTACCGGCCGAGTCTTTGAATTTCACGTATACTTTTCTGGTCCCGCTTATAGCAGGAAGCTGCCAGTCTTCTTTTCTCTTGTTGAAAGGCTCCCATTTTTCTGTATCAAAAACCCCGTCGTTTGAAACTATCATGCTCTTAACCTCTGTAGTGGCGTCTGTAGCCGATAAATCAAGATTTACATACACCGAGTTGGTCAGGGCGTCCTGATTATTTATGATTATAGAGCCGGCAGGACCTTTAGTATCCACCGTAAAACTCCATATGAGCGGTGAGGTCTTGTTCCCTACGATATCGCTGACTTCAAGGGATATTACGTTATCTCCTTCGCTTAAGGGAATAGAAGGTATGTAAACCACTTGGCGAGCCTCTTCGTCATAGCTCGCTTTAACTGAGGACCTGTTTACTTTCATATTGATACCGTTTGGATTTACTCCGCTAAGCTCATCGGTAACACTGACCGATACGTTAGGAATATCCGTAGATATAATTGTCCCGTCACTCGGAGAATAGAGCCCTAAACTGGGTTCCCCCCTGTCTATCCATATCTCGAAAGATGCTGTCTCGCTCCAGTTCCCGGCCGTATTCTGAGCTTTAAGATTAAAAACCCGTGTACCGTCGGACAGCAGCTCCGAAGGCGTCTGGTACGAAAATCCGGTAGTATCTACTTCATCATCGGGAAGGCTTCCCCAGGCATAACTGTAACCGGCGATATCCACTCCGGTAACGGGAAACTCCCAATACATATACGGGTTAGCGCAGTCCTGCCATAATTTGCTTGCTATTTCCTCTCCCGCGGGCGATACTCTCGCCCAAATCAGCGGTACATCCATTTTTTCAGACAACAACCTGAAACCATAATTAGCTGTCTCCCATCCGGAATAATCAAAACCGTCGCTGACCCTAACCCGCCATTTATAACTAACCTCGGCTTCCTCTGCGGGAAGAATAGGAGTAGTGTAGCTGGTATCGCCGGCGCTTATCAGGCCTGTATCCACTTCGGTAGTCTCGAAGTTATTCTTGGAAACCTGAACCTGGTAATAGAGCTGAGAATTACCGTCTTTATCGGCGTAAGTCCACGACAAAGTGGGAGTGTCGTCCGTCATCGGTTCGCCGTCATTATAGGAGGTTATACTTACGGTGGGAATTGCGTTCATGGTGGATAATACTCCGGAAAATATCTTATATTTACCGCTTGTAACCTTTTCGGTGCCTACCGGAGCGCCTACGGCGCTTTCTGAATTATAACTTGTGGAGGTTGAGCTGGCGCCGCCGCCATTCGCCATACCGCTGTATAGCTTATAATTCTCACTGCTGGAAACACTGGCAAAACAGACGCCGTTAAAAATAAAAAAGACCGCTGTTGATAAAATAACGGTCTTTACTGTTTTGAAAACTTCTCGTGTGTTTTTCATGCCTGCTTATTATTATAATACCGCAAGTCTAAACCAATCAAGAAAAAAATCAATAATAAAACTAATCTCTGATTCGTGTCTCGTGTCTCGTGTCTTTGATATTCACCTCTCAAACACGGCCCAGATTTTTTTCTCGGACATGATTCTGTCGTCATCCAGCGTCTGCGCCGTAACGGTTATCCTGAATATATCCGAATGCACCGTAATAAGATTTGATATCTGCTTGAATCTTTTTTTCTTTTCGGATTCATCTCCGCCCAATACGTCTGATGATATCAAATCGCCTATACCTAATCTGAGACCGCTCTTATTTCCGTAAGGCCTTTCGTTTATTACGGACTCCGCTACAGAATCGTTCATCCCGGGCAAAACGCTTAAGACTTTTTTAGAAGCGGTATTTATGTTCACTCTGCCCACAACAGAATTCACCGGATCTAAGCGCACAAAATCAAAATGCGCCCCTCCGGTTTCCGAGGCATTCTTTATTTTTAATTCCAACGTGTTGCTCGCTGTCGATAAAATACCGTCCGTCCCTATCTCTACGTTGCCGACAAGTATGCTTTTTCCCGGCCCGGGTGTAAGAGGCGGGGTAAAAGACGTCCAGCTGGCGTCGGCGAGACGAATCGAAACGGCTATGGCTTCTTCCTCCTCCCCATAAATCCTGAGAGTATAATATCCGTCCCTGACCCCGTCCTCGGCGTCCCAAAGCCATACACCCTCGGAACCTTCGTCTCCGCTCTCAAAATGGTCGGTAAAAGGGCTGGCTCTCTGCACAAGCTTCCACCCACCCTGGCTTTCTTCTACCGCATTCCCTTCGGCTTCAAGCCTTATCCCTAATACGTTCAATCTATCGGACACCTTGGATATGTCTTCTATAGGGATAGTTTCCCATTCCTCGCTGCCTAACGAAACAATTCCTATCTCGGCTACTGATGAGAACCCGTTATTCTTAACCGAAAGTTCGGTAATCTCATGTTCTATTATTTCTTCTCCTATTTCTTCTCTCATGCCCTCGTTTTCGTTGGGCAAGCCCGGAGTTGCCCCGTTTTCGTGATCCGAAATATACCAGTTATCCGGTATGCCATTCGAATTCGAATCTAGGACATAAGAAGGGTCCGACCGCTCAAGGCTCTTATTGTTCACTACAGTAGTGGTATTATATTCCACCTGGTCAACTATATGACCCATCGTGTCTTTCAGGGTGATAATGTTACCTTCGGGATTAGGGTCGTTCGGCAATAAATCGGAATCGGGCGTAACCGTCCTTAAAAAATGAAGTTCCGCCGAGCTCTCCATTCCCCATACCGAGACAAATGAAATATGATTACCCCCGATACCCTGCTGTGAGTCGTTTCTATCCGCGCAAAGAGCCATATGTTTATACGGTCCTATAACGGTGCCCAAAGGGATAGAAGCCGGCCATCCTTCTTTACCCGGGCCTTCTATGCTCCAACCCCCTATACTAACTTCCCCGGGTGTCAGGTTTACTATTTCAATATATTCCGCGTCCGGCTCCCTACTCAACTCTACCGAACGGAAAGACACGGATCCCGACGAAAGATTATTTTGTATGCTTATCGTGAGTTTTCCGTTGGTTACTCTTACGGTCTCGCCGTTGTTGAATAATTCTCCATCCAGCATCTCATAAGAATGCGAACCGTTTATTTCTACGTCCCCTATAGCTCCGGCCATAGTCCCCGCGAAAAATCTTACGTAATAGTAGCCGTTGGGTACATCTTCCCATACCCATATGCCTTTTCCGAACCTGCCTCCGTTGGGCTCGTTATTCAGATAGTAACCGTTCTGCCACATCCAGTCCCCTCCCGGCTCCTGACCGCTGAATGTAGTCCTGAGAATAAGTGGTTTTACCATGAGTTCGCTTATACGTATACCTTCGACTCCTCTTACCTCAATTGAACTAAAGCCCTCCTGCCCAAGCCTCGGATATAATTCCAGGTGTGAAAAATAACACCTGGTATCGTAGCTGTTTTTAACGCTGAGTTCAAGCATTCTGTTTTCGAAAGATATCGTTCCGAATCTGAGTATTTCGCCATTCTTGACTGACTTCTGAGTCATACCATTTATAGTTACATCTCCGACCATATCATTCACCGGGTCTCCGCCGCTTCCGAAAACTCCTATATAATACTCCCCTTCCGGTAAATTTATCCATGTAATCTTAAGCTCTTCCCCGTCTTTAACGTCGGTTTCATAGTGACCGCTCTTCCATCCCCAGTCTCCTATGGGTCCTCTGTTGATAGCGGAAAGCCTGTTGTATAATTTGGTTACCATGCTCTGGCTGAAATCCTCATCACACGCGTCTATTATATTGACAGCTTTCTGAAAAGGATCGCGTACTCCGGATTCCTGGAGAAAAACAGCCAAAGATGAGGCGTTCATGTGATTCAGGTTCTTTCTCAGTCTGCCTTCCATGTCGATGTTTTTATCTACGGAATAAGAAGTAACGTAAGGATACAGCATGTTAAAAATATCCGTATCTATCGATTCGACGGTCAAAAGTTCGAAGGGCGTCTCAAACGCCCTGTCATCCGCGGAAGGCGCAAAAAAATCGAACTCCATCGGCTCGTCTATACCTTCACCGGCCTCGTCTATAATGCCGTCGGCGTTATTGTCTATGCCGTCGGATTCGAGCACTCTCTGATTAGAATTGTCATCGATTCCCGCTTTTCCGGGTTCTCCGTCCGGGCCGTATCTGTACTCAATTATATCCTCATATATGTCTTCGGAGTTCTCTAAAGCGAAGGAGCCCAGAAATTTTCTCAGACTTATCTCGTGGGGAGTCCATCCTTCCGTGACTTTTAAAGGGGAAAGATTCTGCCTGGTGGCTATGTTTATATTTAAGAAACCTGCTTCGTCTCCGACCAGTACCGCATAGCGCCCTATAGCTTTTCCGTCTTTATCATACACATAAATCCATTTTGAGTCGGGCATTCCGTCTCCGTCATTATCCACATCGTCTCCGGAAAAGACCGTATGCCATGCATCCTCAAGACTGTCTATATCGTCGGAATCCTCTCTCAAAACGGCCTGAGCGTATGAAATACCCGCCTCGGCCAGATAAGAAGCTCTTGTAGCCTCCAAAAAATTAACGGCGGCTTTGAGCTCAAGCCGCATGGTAAAAGCGAAGGACACCGCCATTATCCCGGCTACCGCGAGTATGCTAACTACCAGTATTAAAGCGACGCCTTTTTTCTGCTTCATTATTTCTTATTATAATAAGACCATAATATATTGTAAATAAAAAACCCCGTCCGCCTGAGACGGACGGGGTATGAATTTCGATAATTTTTTTGCTTACTTACCTTTTGTCTTATTTATTAAATCCTGCACGGCTTTTCCGGCCAAGTCTTTACAGCCAAGACCTACCGCTATGGCCAAAGCCAGGCCCAACGAAGCCAGAATTATGTTTATGGCAAGATTCAAAATGGATGAAGCTATATTAAGCTGCTCCAAAGTTATTACGACCACGAAAATCATAATAACCGTCTGGGTAAGCTGTCCGAGGAATTTCGCCTGAACTATACCCGCGTTACTCGACGCCGTACGCACTATAGTGCCTACCATGCTGGAAAGGAATATACCCAACGCCAGTATAAAAACAGCGGCTATTACATTAGGTATATACAGTATAACCTTGTCCAGAAGTGAAGCGGCTACGGTCATGCCCAGAGCATTAAGGGCAGTCATGAAGACCAGGAGCATAATAAGCCAATAAATAAGTACACCTATTAGTTCGGATAGCGTAGGCTTTATCCCTCCGCGTCTTAATATGTCACCGAGTCCTGCTTTTTCACTGGCCACATCCAGTTGGATAAGTTTTAACAATTTTACCACCACACTCTTGAGAAGACCGGCTATGATCCAGCCTACTATAAGAATTATCAATACGCCCAGCAGAGTAGGTAAAAACCCGGCCAGCCTGGACAATACTTCTTTTACCGGTTCCATAACAACAGCATTCCAGTCCATATATAATCCCCCTTTCCTATGTTCCCTTTCCTATTTGAAAAAAGTATACATGACTAATTTGTAAGAGTCAAGGGTAAGCATATTAAATATGTGCTCAAAGCTGAAGGCTCAAATCTCAAAGCGAAAATGAATAGATTAGTTAACTAATCTATTGTTTGCCTTCGGCCTTGAAACTTCAGCTTTGGGCTTTTCTTACTTCGTTTTTCCCTGGTTCGCTACCGAATTCATGGCTTTTTTGATTTCTTCCTGGTCACCGAGATAATAATGTTTGATAGGTTTCAGGTTTTCGTCGAGCTCGTACACAAGAGGTATGCCTGTGGGAATATTGAGCTTTACTATGGCTTCGTCAGAGACATTATCCAAGTATTTAACGAGAGCCCGTAGACTGTTTCCGTGTGCGGCGATCAGTACTCTTCTGCCCGATTTTACGGTGGGGGCTATGGTTTTCTCCCAATAAGGAACAAATCTTCCCACCGTATCTTTAAGGCATTCCGTCAGGGGTATGTCTTTCTCGTTTAGGTCTTTGTATCTCGGGTCTTTTCCCGGATAGCGGGGATCATCTTTAGTGAGAGCTCCCGGAGGAGTATCGTAACTTCTGCGCCATATAAGTACCTGTTTGTCACCGAATTTTTTGGCTGTCTCGGCTTTATTAAGTCCCTGAAGAGCGCCGTAGTGTCTCTCGTTAAGACGCCAGTTCCTGTAAACAGGTATCCACATGAGATCCATATCATCCAAAGCCAGCCAAAGAGTCCTTATGGCTCTTTTTAATACCGAAGTAAAGGCCACATCAAAAAAATATCCTTCTTTTTTAAGGGTTCTGCCTGATTCTTTGGCCTCTTCTATACCCTTCTCGGACAGATCTACATCCGTCCAGCCGGTGAACTTGTTTTCCTTGTTCCAGGTACTTTCCCCGTGTCTCAAAAGCACGACTTTATACATAAACTCCTCCTTATGGTTTTGTTTTCACACTATACAATAATGTGGGGGAAAAATCAAAGGAAATATGGCAAGAAATTAGCGGTAGAATCCAATTGTGTGGAGCTCTGTCGCTATAATATTACCTGAATAGACTTTGTAAATAATTAAAGAGCTGTGTTTACCTCTCTGCTTATATTATTTATACTGTCCAGTCCCAAATCAAGCTGTCCGCTATTTTCGCTCTCTCCGCTGTTCAGTTCGTATATATCCAACGCCTGACTTAAAGAACGCGCATAACCATATGACAATTCGGTTCCGTGAGCAAATCTCCGTTCTATCAGTTCAATATCGGACTCCGCCCTGTCGGTCAAGTAGCCAAGGTTATAATGTCTGGAATTTTGTATATAGGTATCTTCTTTTGGGTTATCCGAAACGACCACTGTCCCGTAAGGCAATACTCCGGCGTCATAAAAAGGTTTCGTGATATCGTATTCAGACAACCTGCCTATGGCCCCTGCTTTGGATAATAGCAAGGCATGTGAAGATTTCGACTTTAACCTGGATAGATAATCCAGAAACGCCTTGTCCTCGCCATCATCGGACGAAAACCTGGATTTCACTTTATATTTACAATGTGTATGCGTATAAAGCTTTTTTCCTATTTTAAACTGAAAAGTAGTTATCCTGGTATCTCCTGTCTTCTCATCATAGATTACACTCAACGAATCCATATCTATTCCCAGAGCCCTAAGTTCTATTATATAATCTATGAATCCCTGATGGCTGGTGGCCTTAATCATACCCTGCGCCATCTTATCGGAAAAATTACCCATTACTTTTTCCATGACAGTGCCTAAAGAAACGTCTTCCACGCCATCGAATATATCCTTCTGGTCCACGGTAACGAAATTATCCGTATAAGGAATTATCTCGCTGATACCGAATCCACTGCCGACATATATACCCAGGTCAAAATCATGGCCCGCGGCTTTCCTGGCCGCCGAAGCCACTTCACTAAAGAAATTCAATAAATTGTCTGCTTTTCTTTCCGTGACAGCCTCGGCTTTTTTGAACAGGCCTTTTTCTAATATTAAATTCGAGATTTTTCCGGCCTCGCTCAAAAATCTCGATCTTTCACCTTCAACCGTTTCTGGTTTTCCAGATCTCAACGCCTCACTGTTATAAAAATTACCTATTATGACAGCCATTTCTTTCTTGACGGAAAAAGTGCCTTTCATTAAATCCATGGACGTTTGATAATCATGTACGGCTCCCGAATAATAATTTTCGATTATTCTTTTTTCCAGGGAAACATCAGTATCTGTTTTTACAACAACTATATCGACATTGCCCAGCTTTTCCGCTTCAGGCCTTATCCCGGAGCCATACCCAAGTGTAAAAGAATCTATAATAAAGCCGTCTTCGGTTTGAACCCAATAATGGGCACCATCTCCCAATTCTTTCTCCATTACAACGGATTTTATACCGTATTTTCTGTAAAGCTCTTCCACTATAAGAGCTGAATGGCGCATGCAAAGAGCCCCGCTATTTTTCAAATACTCATTCACAGAAATAGCCAGATTCTTATAAAACTTCTTTCTCTGAGCCGACCCAGGTTCGCCTGTCTGAGGACCTTCCATTTGCGACATATTCACCTTTTTTCCGGTAGCGTCTTTTATCAGCAGTTCCAGATCTTTATCCAGGTTGTCTCTCCATCTTTTCAATGCGGCTATTTTTGCCGCCCCAAGTTCTCCTGTAAATCCCCCAATATATACGCTTCTTTCTATTTCTTCATCGGTTATGGCCATAAATTCGGCGACTTTTTCGCGCAAAACGTCATAATTAACGTCATATTGTTTAAAAATATCGTTCCAGTTACAGCTTTGTATAAAATCATCTATGGAAATATCCTCAACTACTCCCGGATGAACCATAGCGCTATATTCATTATCAAATGAAATAACAGTTCCTGAATCCTTGTCCCAATATGAATTCCTTACGCCGAATTCATGGTCATTATCCCTGAGAAAGGTATAGAAAACTATTAAGGATTCCACACCGTCTCCGGTAAGTCTTTTTCTTATATTTTCCCCTCCTTTATAATCGGTAACTATACGCGTAAGGGTAAGATACTCCAATCCTCTGCTCCTCGCCCAATCCTGTAAAACAGAAGAATCTATATTATCTACAGAGACTACTTTTATCTCTGTTGTAGGCACCCTGTCTTTTCCCAGTTCATAAGCCAGTAGTTCCGAACCTGTCTTGTGAGGTTTTCCAAGGGTTTCCGATATAAAATCCAAAACAAAATAATTAGCCCCGGAGGAGTCTCTGAGAATAAACTCCTCCGCCAATTGAACGGATGAAGCATCCTCTACCCCTAAGTTAACTTTTAAATCCCTGATTAAACTGCGTCTCTCCTCATCATTTGTAATCTCCGTATATCTCTTTATCTTGTCCGTAGTCCTTTTGTCGTCTTTTAGAAACACTTGCCTGGTACAGGCCCTTATTATGTAGTGGGTCTCGTTTTTATCAAAATAATCGCTCATTCCCAAATCAATGTATTTCTGCCTGTGCCTCTCGACCCAGGATATTGCCGAATTACTTAAACTTGCCTTCAATTTCGCTTCCAGCGACGGATTTGAGGAAACCGTATACTCCAGTATTTCGTGTAAGAACGCTACAGGGTCATCGACTAAGGACTCGTCCGTCACGAATATTTTTTCCTTACCTTTTCCGATCCCGAAAAATCCTTTATCGGCGGCATTTGTGATTATAATGTGATGCGGCAGGTCATTTTTAAACTTATCCAGAACATCCCTCAGTAAATCTTTCCTTCCGGATTCAGGATATCTGTCCATCAATCTTTCGATGTTTTGTATATAGCCTCTCATCTCATCCCCTATGCGCGGAATTCTTCTTTGTTCTATGTTCGAAAAATCTATTTCTTCTCCTGTGTCGATATTTATTAACCTGCCCGCAAGTCTGCCGTTTTTTATACCTACCGATTTGTTTTTATCTTCCTCAAATTTTCCAATAGTACCTGTCTGAAGACTGTCCTTGAATTGTTCTATTAACAAGGAGTTCTGTGTTTTTCTGTATGAAGCGGAAGCCTTTCTAATCTCGGGCATAAAATGTCTGAGAAAATTATAACTATCCCTGTCTTCGTCCATAATTTGGATTAATTCGGGGTTATGTTTTTCGGCTACCGTTAGTATGGCAGCTAATATATCCTGTCTTCTTTCGGGACTGGTTCCTGTGTCAGCGTATTCCTCAAATAAATCCAGGCTCAAACCCAATTCTTTGAGTTTATCTATAATAACGCTTAAATCCGTTTCATAACCTTCTTTAAAAATATCATATCCCACTATATTCATCAGAAGCCAACCTATATTCATACCGTGGACATAACTTTCGGCGACTATATCTACACTCGGCCCTCTCAGACCCTCTTTATGATATAAGTGCTCTATTACGCCTTTATAAGTAAAAACCTGGGTCATCCCTTCGTATATGGAAAGATATTTAGATACAAGGTCGTCTATCCCTGAATTACCCTCGCTTTCTTTGTGTATCCTTTCATGCATGTAGATAAGGTAAACAAGGCATTTAAGGTTCAACGAATTTGAGTCTAAAAGATTAGAGACTCTGAAAAAACCCTTTGCTATCCATAAACTATCGCTTCCTATTTTGGTATACCCCATTTTGGGATAAAATCTGTCCACTCCCAAAGCATAATTATTTCTAAATCCGCCAAAACCTAAATTATCAAGTATGGATATCTGGTCGGTTAAAGCCTCGGAGAAATATTCTCTTATGCTTCTTAAATGAGATTGTCTATATCTTCTTCCGTCATTAAAAATAGTCGAATAACTTTTTTCGAGAGATTCGAAAAATAACGTATCGGCCTTTGCGGTATCTTGCGCTGACAAATCGGAGGCTATAAACACAGAAGCTATCATAAACAAAGTCCTGAGAAATTTTCCCGGGCCTTCAGTCATCATTCCCGCCATATATCTGCTACCGTCACTATCCCAGGCGCTGAGTTGTTCGCTCACTTCGACAAGAGGCGTGATTACATCTTTTTCTTCGTATCCGGACTCATCAAGAACCGATAGATACATGTCAGGTTTTTTATTAACGCTGTTTTTACGGCTAAGAGTAATATTGATAACCTCTAAATCGTCGCCTTTGAAATATTTATCTAATACATTGGTAAAAATCTTATAACTGTTTATACCATCGTAAATCACCATATCGTGCTTTCTAAGTTGATTTTCTATTTCCTCTTTTACCTGTATGCTCTGGCCATTGACGGAAAATTGAGCTCCCTGACTCAGCTGATATTTATCTTCGTCTACCGCTACTACGTCTTTATCACGGTAAACTTCTTTTAATAACTCATTGCGTAACCTTGTTTTTCCCGAATGCTGATTACCGTTTATTAATATCAGGATTTTTCGTCCCAGATTCTCTCTTAACAAGGAGTCCAGCTTTTCCAACCCGCTGCCGTAGGAAAAGCTGCCAATTTTTCTTTCCTGCCGTTCACCGCGCAGTGTTTTTAAAATTTCATATTCGTTCCCGGATAAGCGCATCTCATTTATCACACCGTCCACCATCTCCAACAGAAGATTCCTGCCCGATGCGCCCATGCCGGTAAAATTGTTCGCTATGTCATTTCTTATATCGGTGGCGACATTCAACCCGTGCCTAACAAGGAATCTTACCATTACCTCATATGCCTCCCGTTCGTCTCCCCCTAGGGCATGCTGTATCTCGTGGGCCATTATGAAGGCCCTCGTGTAAG